>CAKZYM010000808.1 GCA_937884685.1 uncultured Calothrix sp. | reverse complement strand
CAGAGAAAATAGTCCAAATTCCTAACTGGGTGGATGTGAATTTTATTCGCCCGATGCAACAAGAAAAAAATGCTTTTCGAGTAGAACATAAATTAGAAAATAAATTTGTAGTTTTATATTCGGGTAATATTGCTTTAACTCAAGGTTTGGAGACTGTTGTCAAAGCTGCTGCGAAATTACGCGATATTTCAGACATTGCTTTTGTGATTGTTGGTGAAGCTAATGGTTTGCAGCGACTTCAGGAGGAATGTAATAAATGCGGCGCATCAAACGTCATGCTTTTACCTTTCCAACCCCGAGAACGTCTACCAGAAATGCTGGCTGCTGCTGATGTCGGGTTAGTAGTACAGAAGAAAAACGTGATTTCTTTCAATATGCCATCTAAAATTCAAGTTTTACTTGCTAGCGGTAGTGCAATAGTCGCATCCGTTCCCGATAGTGGAACTGCTGCTAGAGCTATTCGACAAAGTGGTGGTGGGGTTCTTGTTCCCCCAGAAGAGCCATCAGGTTTGGCTGATGCTGTTTTAGATTTATATAAGCACCCAGAAAAAGTTAAGACTTTAGGTTATAACAGCCGTAAATATGCTGTTGAGCAATATTCTTTCGACCAAGCTTTGAATAATTACGAGTCTTTATTTGAATCTGTGAAGGAAAATAATTCTGCAATCGAAACCAGGGTTGTCTCAAAGCAGGAAGTTTGATTAGGATTTTTTGATTAATTTTTTGTTGTGGAGAAAAATTTGTGTAATTTATATTCACTCATTTTTAGAGAAAAAATAGATGACAGTCAAAACTGTTCGGCTCGAAAAAAGGGAATTTCTTCCAACAGTCTCGTTGATTCTTTTGCTCTCCACTTCCTTAAACCGCCAATCTTCTAACAAAAAAATAATCAGGATATATATTCTTGACCCCAGCCTGGAAGGGTGGGGTTAATTTTTTGCAACGCTTTGTAATTTATTGCAAAAGTCTAAAACGAAAAGTTCGTTACAATAAAAAGCATATGACTATTTCAACTGTAATTATTCTTTTACCAGCAACTATGTTGGAATGCGCGAACAAGTATTAACTTATTTATCAGAAAACGTTCCCCCAGAGCGGGTAAATCATATTCTTAGAGTTGAAAAAACGGCTGCCGATTTGGCTGCTGTTCACGGTTTAGATAAACAAAAAGCCGCTACCGCCGGTATAATGCATGACTTAGCTAAATGCTTTAAGCCCCAACGGCTTCTGCATATGGCACGAGAAGAAGGATTGATTTTAGATGATATTTTGGAAACAAATCCTCATCTGTTACATGCAGATGTTAGTGCTATTGTAGCTAGGGATACGTTTGGAGTGGAGGATGAGCAAGTGTTAAGTGCAATATCTAATCACACTTTAGGTTCTGCTCAGATGAGTCTGCTTTCTTGTATCGTATTTTTAGCTGATAGCGTAGAACCAGGAAGGGGCAATTCTGCTTCTCTAAAAGTATTAAGACAAGTCAGTCAAGAGAATATTTATAAAGCGGTATATTTGACTTGCAACTGCACTATAGAAAAGTTATTGGATAGTCCTCGCTTGATTCATCCGCGATTAATTGCGACCCGAAATAAATTTTTAGTTAAGTGCAAATACTAGCTAGCATTGACATTCTTCGGGTCATAAACATCTGTTTTTTGCTAATATCTAAGAAATATATTGATTAATATTTGCAATTAAAGAAGCAGTTGATCCCGCTGACTCCAGCAAAACTCAAAACCTCACCCACATTTATCAGAGCAAGGTTTAATGTCTGATTATTTCCAAGCCGATTTGCAATCCGAATTTGTTGCTGTTACCAACCGTAGAATTGATTCTCAACAGCTTGATACTGAAGATTTGAGCGTAACAAAACTAGCTTCAACCATTGCAGAAGCTGGACTAGACCGCAAAGCAGGAGATATGTTGGTGCTTCGCGTCAGGGATGTATCTTACCTAGCCGATTACTTCGTGATGATGACTGGCTATTCTAACGTGCAAGTAAGAGCGATCGCCAACACTATAGAACAAGAAGTAGAAGAGAAATGCGAGCGCAAACCCTTGCGAACCGAGGGTAAAATTGAAGCAAGTTGGGTACTTTTAGATTACGGCGAAGTCATCGTTCACGTTATGATGCCTAATGAGAGAGAATTTTATGATTTAGAAGCATTCTGGGGTCATGCTGAACGTGTCGATTTTCAGGTATCCGAAAAGGGTGGGGGGTGAATAAACATGATTGATTATGAGGTATCGAGTTGTCCAGTTCCTACCGAACAGCAACCGTTGAATGAATACGAACAGTTGAAAAACTCCTGGCTATTTCGCGATTGTAGTCTTTCAATGCGCTCTTATCTAAGCAAAATAGCCTGGGTATGGGGCTTATCATGGATTATTGCTGGACCTGTAGCTTATTCTAGTTTTCCTCCGCACAAATATGCCGCTCAATTTGTGCTGTGTGGGGTGGCAGGAGCAAGTATAGGAGTAGTTCTACTTGTACTGCGTTTGTATTTGGGCTGGTCTTACGTGCGCGGCAGATTGGTCAGTCCGGTAATTTTTTACGAAGAATCGGGATGGTACGACGGTCAAAACTGGATGAAACCCCAACAAGTTTTAGACAGAGACCGTTTGGTTGTTAATTACGAGATTAAACCGATTATTCAAAGGTTACAGATAACCAGTTTATCTTTGGCTATATTATTTGTTGCTGGTATTGCGATTTGGCAATTCCTATAAATTCTGAATCTATTTTGGATTTTGCGTAAACTTGATGGGGAGATGTTCTTCCCCTTCGGGTTCAACACTTTACTTATGACGGGGAACCATTCTACTGCGAATGTTTCACCATCAAGTTTCTAAGGCAGATTTTAGATTTTGGATTTCTAAAATTTGAGGTATTAGAACCGTTTTTGAGGTAAGAATTTAAGTAAAAATTTTAGAAGTATCTTTTTGAAAAGTAAAAATTTGAGATTTTGCTTAATTTCAAATCCACAATACGGGACAGTTGCTTTAAGCTAGGTAACCACCTAATACAGTGTCCTCAAAATCTAAAATTGGGACGGTGATAATCTATAAGTTATGAGTTAATAGGTAATAACTCATAACTTGTGGCTAAGGATTGGAAATGGCAAAACGAACTCAAGCACCCGCAGTAGAAGTAAGATTGCTGCGTGAAGGAATTATTGAATCAAAGCATATAGTTCAAGCTGCACTCTGCGACGAACGAGGACGTGTGCTTTCTGTCGCAGGAAACGCCGAAACAGCTACATTTGCTCGTTCGGCACTTAAGCCATTTCAAGCCCTAGCTGTAACTAGCACGGGAACTTTAGAACGCTATAACCTCAACGATAAAGACTTAGCAATTATTTGTAGTTCTCATGCTGGAAATATAGAACATGTTAGGCAGGCATTTAATATCCTGTGGAGAGCTGATATAGACCCCACAGCACTACAGTGTCCGGTTCCGGAAAACAGACGCAGCAGCTTAGAGTATAACTGCTCTGGTAAACATGCGGGAATGTTAGCAGTTTGTCAGCAATGCAATTGGCCATTGAATAATTATTTAGAGCGAAAGCATCCAGTACAGCAATTGGTACTAAATAAAGTATCAGAATTGCTGCGAATGCCAGCAGCAGAATTTATTAGCGCTCATGATGACTGCGGAGTTCCCACTTATTTAATGCAGCTTTGTCAAATCGCTACGCTTTACGCTCGTTTATCTTCAGGCAATAATTTGGATATGGAGCGTATCGTCCGTGCTATGACCCATCACCCACAGATGTTAGCAGGTGCAGGCAAATTTGACACCGAGTTGATGAATTTAACTCCCGGAGAGCTAATAAGTAAATCAGGAGCCGAAGGATTGCAGTGCATTAGCAGGCTTGGTGAAGGTATGGGTTTAGTTATTAAAGTAATGGATGGAGCCAAGCGAGCAAAATATGCTGTAGCCATACATTTACTAACTCAACTCGGTTGGATTACTCCCAGCACAGCCGAAGCCCTAGAAGAAAAATTTATGACACTAGCTCAATACAAGCGTTTGGAAGTCGTTGGAGAATTATCAATTTTGTAGTTGACAGATAATAGAGTCTAGGTTATATTAATTAAAGACAAACGACGCGGGATAGAGCAGCCTGGTAGCTCGTCGGGCTCATAACCCGAAGGTCAGTGGTTCAAATCCACTTCCCGCTACCAAATGGAATATAAATGAACCCCTACGACTATAATAATCGTAGGGTTTTGTTTGTAGTTGCGCTTTAGCGCCAAATATCAATAAAAATGCTGAAGAAAGTCAAGATATTGTTCCACCTCAGCTAGAAATCCTTAATATCTTTGAGAAAATACTTTTAAAGATAGACGTAACAATTTTGGGACTTGGAAAAAACATTATCCGTAATTGCTGCATCAATCCTTGAAAATCTCCCTGTCCCCAATGTTCTAAAATCTTGCCATTCTCTACATAATCAATATGCATGATTGATATTTCTACCTGCTTATTAGTAGGAGGGATACCTTGAAATTCGCCTAAATGTTTAGCTATGAACGTCCCACAAGTAACAACTTTGTTTACTTCGACTATTACTTGGTCAAACTGATGTTTACTACTTGTGAAAGTCGAATAAAAATTCACACCAAAATCTCGAAAACCTTCAGCATCTAAAGGTTTTGGTAAACCAGCCATATAAGCAATAAAGTTGGGAGAGAGCGATTCCAAAGCCTACTCTATATTTTTGTTGTCAAAGGCTTGATAAAATTCTATAACAATATTTTTACTTTCTTTGATTGACATTATTATTTATTCTTACAAATATTATACCTTTTAGAAATTAAATAAATTCATATATCCTCGTTTTAAATTTTATCCCTCCACTTAATAATCAATCAAACCAGAAAATCCAAAAAATAAAAACCAAGACCCATCAGTTCATCCTTGTAATTCTTTGTTGACAAGATTTTGATATACTCTGGAAAAGAAAAACCATCCAGTGTAATCGGGTTAATTTAATCATGGGTTGGAAATTAAAGCGTCCTATTTTAGTGGGAGGAATGGGTTTATCCTTTTCTCTGTGGATGTTAGAAAGTTGGCATGATAAAGTCATGCAGTTTGGTGAATTTAGCTTGCTAAGTTTGCTTGCTCTAGGTGGTGGCTTGTGGTTAATTAAACAAAATCTTCCCAAGCGTACTGAAGAACAGTTAGATGAAATGGCTATCGATAGAGCGACAGTAGAAAATACTATTGCTCAAAGCGAAATAGCCATAAATAAATTGGTAGAAGAAGCAGGTGATTGTGAGGAAGTATTAGAAAAAGCAGCTTTGCTACAGTCACAAATTCCTCAGTTACAGAATGAATTAGATAGAGAATCAATTAAATTAACAGTTACTGGTGGTAAATCGGTGGGTAAAACCGCTTTGATTGAAGTTTTGCAGAATCAAGAATTAAAATCTGTAGAATTTCAAGAAACATCACCTTTATTTATTCAAGGTAATTCAGATACTGTTGCAATCGAAAAAGCTGTAAAATCCGACTTTGTACTGTTTCTTACTAATGGTGATTTAACAGATACAGAATATCAAACTTTGGAGCAGTTAAAAGCACAAAATCAAAGATTAATGTTGGTTTACAACAAACAAGACCAATGTTTACCGGATGAGCGTGGGAGTGTATTGTTATCTTTGAAACAGCGAATTGCTGGAAATGTTGCAGCAATAGCAGCTTGTCCCCAACCAATCAAAGTACGAAAACACCTTGAAGATAATTCCGTGCAAGAATGGATGGAACAACCAGCACCGAATATTCAAGATTTGAACCAAAAGCTGGATAAAGTATTAGGTCAAAGACAGCAATTAGTATTAGCAACTACAATGCGAAAAGCAAAGTTGCTGAAGAACGAAACCAAAAGCGTATTAAATGGAATTAGAAAATTAAGAGCTACTCCGGTAATCGAACAATATCAGTGGGTAGGTGCAGCAGCAGCATTTGCAAATCCAGTCCCAGCCCTTGATATACTAGCAACTGCGGCGATTAATGCTCAAATGGTAATGGATTTGGGTGTAGTTTATCAGCAGAAGTTTTCTTTGGAACAAGCAAAAACCGTTGCTGGGGAAATGGGAAGCTTGATGTTGAAATTGGGTTTAGTTGAACTTTCTACCAAGACAATTAGTACAGTATTGAAGAGTAACGCGATTACCTTTGTTGCTGGTGGAGTTGTACAAGGTGTGAGTGCAGCTTATTTAACTAGAATTGCGGGTTTAGCTTTAGTTGAATATTTTGAACAGCAGGAGATAGCTGCTAATTCTGGAAAAGAGTTTAATTTAGAGAAATTCGGACAGAATTTACAGCAAGTATTTGCACAAAATCAGCAAGTAGTATTTTTGCAGGGTTTTGTAAAGCAGGGTGTTAAGCGTTTATTACCCGAAGCTGAGAAAGAAGTTGTTGC
>CAKZYM010000807.1 GCA_937884685.1 uncultured Calothrix sp. | reverse complement strand
GTAGCTGTGGTATGGTTCATAGAAAGCTTGAATCAAAATTAGTTAAACGCTTAGTAGAGGTTTGTAGACAACAAAAAACTACAGTACAAGCTGCTTTAGGTGCTGCAATGTTGTTTGCAGTTGCAGAAAAAACTAATAATCAAACAAAAAATAATTATTTCAGCTTTCGCTCATCTGTCAATTTGCGTCAACGCTTACAACCGCAAATAAGTAGTGATAATTTAGGTGCAATAGCTTCTGCTGTTCTTTCTTTTCATAATTTTCAAGTAAACGATAATTTCTGGGATTTAGCACGAGATATCAAACTAAAATTAGAAAAAGGTTTAGCTAATGGGGAAGCTTTTAGACAAATATTTACCTTTAAAAGCATTATGAAATATTTTCTCAAAAATCCCTATCAATCAGCAGTTAGTGCTGCTTTAACTAATATCGGTCGCATTAATATCCCGCACAATTACGGTCAACTTGAATTAGAAGAAATTAGCTTTGTTCCAGCACAAGCAGCATTTGGAGGAGTTTTTGCTGCTGCTGTTTCTACCTTTCGAGAACAAATGCTGTTGAATTTTATGTATTCTCAACCTTCACTTAGTAATGAAACCATAGAAAATTTGGCAGATGACACGATTTCTATTATTTCTGATGTTTGTAATCAATAAAAGTCAATTATTTTTTCTTAAAAAAGCCAACTAGAGATTAATTTCATCTCTTTTCAGACTAATAAACTAATGTTAGCTATTACTTTTCCAAATATCACGCCAACCTAATGTATATAGCAGACTTTTAAACAGCCCTAAAAATCCTTGAATTTGATATCCTAAATAAGCTCTAATAATCCAGGTTTTCACAGAATTATTAGGATAGTAAATAAATATAAATTTGAGCATTCCCCATATTCCTTGAGTGATGCGAGTTGTATAAACAGCTTCACCATAACTCTTAAAAGATTTGGGTTTTACTGGGTCTCCTATATGTAATAAAGGTACGCTGTTCCAAGGGTCAAATTCCGTAAACTTTTCAGAGAAATTCCAGCTAGGACGAACAAATTTTGTCGCTCGTTCGTTTAACATACAAGCTGTAAAACTAAATATACTATTGCTAATACCAACGACATCACAATTGCTCAGTAAGAAAAAGTCCGTGTAAAATCCAATATCTAAACCTTGAAACCTTTCTGGTAGTTGAATATCTAAATCTCTATAGGTAATCGGTGAAAACTTTTTGAAATCATCAATTACACTATCTAAATTATCGCTACACAAGAATAGAACCGGATTCTCCAATTCATCCCAGATACTTTCCAGCCAATTACACCACCATTTTGAAGGAACTACAAGAGTAAATCCGGCCATTGGAACCGAAAAAAAATCACCCCGTCGAATATGGACAGCAACTATTGTTTTACCTTGAGAACGAAGAACTTTTAATCCATCTAATAGCGAAGATTTTAAATCACTAACAGGTTCAAACCAAGAGCAAATATCTTCTTTATATGGTTGTAAATAATGAGTGTGAACTTGGAAATATCCCCATAAATCAACATTCTTCAAATTACTTTCAATAAATTCTTCCCCCGGAATCCGAAAACTATTTTGATGGGATAGCTTCTCTATATAAGGAATAAATTCAGGAATATAATCAAAAAGATTGGGACCGTAATATGATTTTTCTACAGCTAAGGGTAAACGTCTAGAAATTGGTGCATCTTCAAGTCCAAATATAGTTTGTCCTATCCAAGGAGAACATTCCATCTTGGAATTTGTTTTTTGAGCACAGATTCTTACAAAAGCGTATTGTAATAGCTGATTTCCAAACCTTCCTAAATCCCCCAAAGACGACATACTAATAACATCTTCGTCATAGTTTATAGTGTTATCATTAGAATTCTTTTTAATGTCATCTGCATCTTTTTTAAAAGTTTTAAAAACGCTAAACCCTTTATCAGTTTCTGGTTTAGCAGCATACTTATCTTTTGACATAAAACCCTGAGATATCAAATTACTGTTGACTAATATTTATTAGTACAGAAAAAATTCGCGATTACAGGGTCTTAAATTTGCTCCATAACATGAAAAAAAATATCATGTTGCTATTTTTGAACTAATACTGGTTTCTTTACATTCTCAAACCTAACTTGTAAAAAAACACTCACCAATCTTTTTTCTCGAAGATTTAATGAGCGCATTAATTTAAATATTATTAACAAGTACAATCACTGCAATTTCAAAAACTTATCCAAAGCAGCAACCATTCTATCGGGCCATCGTCGCACGTTTTTTACCCAATCAATATCTTTGTAACGCTTGTCTAATCCATAAGCAGCTACCCAATTGCTTTCAGCTTCACCTTTTTCTCCTTTTACCCAAAGTGCTGCGGTCAGGGATGCTCGTACATCAGGAAACTGAGGATACTTACGGATAATATTCTTCATTTCTCTTATGGCTTTATCTTCCTCACCAATTTCGTAAAGCGCTAGAACGTAATTAGCACGAGCAAAGGCGAAATTAGGGGCAATTTCCGCTGATTTTTTATAGTCTGCTATTGCTTCATCCCATTTTCTCAAACCAGCTTCAGCATTCCCCCGATTATTGTATGCCATAGCATCATTTGGGTCTAATTCCAAAACGTAATTGTAATCAGTTATAGCTTCATCCCATTTTCCCAAACCTTCTAAAGCAGCTCCTCTATTTAGATAAGGGTCTGTAATATTAGGAGCAAGTTCTATAGATTTATTGAAATCAGCCAGCGCTTCTTCTAACTTATTTTGACTAACCCTAGAATTTCCTCGATTGCTCCACACCGCTGCATTTTCGGGAAACTTTTCGATAATTTTCGTCCAATATTCTTCAGCTAGAGCAAAATTACCTTTATTGGTAGCAGCAAAAGCTTTATTTGCTAACTGGTCTTGTTGCTTTAACTCTTCTTCCGTCAAGTTAGTTTGAGTAGGCACAGCAAAAACAGGTTCAACCCAGCCAAACAATAAAAGTAAACTCAGTAAAACACCGATTAGTTTCATCATAATAATTCGTAATTTGTAATTTGCACTATGTTCTACAGAAACCCTTTGAAGCAGGTAATTCGTATTTTCGATAAAAATTTTAGACTTAATCTACAACTGCTTATGTAGTATTTTTATATATAATCAATACCCAAAAATCAAAATCTAATAATAAAAAGTCGTACTTTACAACCAATGGTAATTATTTAAATAGTAATTAAATAAAAATCATGAGTTAAGAGTTATCAATTTACAATTCCTAACTCCTAACCCCTAATTCTTAACTATTATTAGTTTAGGAAAGCAAAGATAACTGTTCGTTTGGCGGCTTAAAACCCAAATGCTTGTAAGCTGCTGGTGTTGCTACCCTACCACGAGGAGTCCGCTGTAAGTAACCAATTTGCATTAGATAGGGTTCGTATACTTCTTCAATAGTTTGCGTATCTTCACCCGTAGCAGCAGCAATTGTGTCTAACCCCACCGGACCGCCATTGAACTGCTCTACAATCACGCTTAACATTGTTCTATCAGTCCAATCTAAACCTTTGGGGTCTACCTGGAAAAGTTGTAGCGCTTCTGCTGCGACAATTTCGTTTATCTTGCCAGATGATTTTACCTCAGCATAATCGCGGACGCGCTTAAGTAATCGATTGGCAATACGCGGCGTTCCTCGCGCTCTACGTGCAATTTCTAAAGCCCCATCTTTAGTTACTTCGGTTTTAAGTACTTGTGAGGTTCTCAAGACAATCTGGCTGAGTTCTTCTACCTCATAAAATCTCAGTTTTTGGATTAAACCAAAACGGTCTCTCAAAGGAGAACTGAGCGCTCCGACCCGAGTTGTTGCTCCGACTAAAGTAAATTTTGCTAAGGGTATGCTGCGGGTACGAGCGCTAGAACCTTTACCCACAGTAATATCTAAGCGATAATCCTCCATTGCCGGATATAATATTTCTTCAGTCATCCGGGAAAGACGATGAATTTCGTCAATAAAGATAATATCCCCTGGTTTAAGATTGACAAGCAGTCCCATAATATCTCTAGGACGTTCCAATGCGGGAGCGCTGGTAATTTTGTAGTTTACTCCCATTTCTGATGCTAAAATCATTGCCATTGTGGTTTTCCCCAATCCTGGAGGTCCATAAAGCAGCAGGTGGTCTAGTACTTCACCTCTGGATTTAGCCGCTTGTATTGCAATGTCAAGTACATCTTTTAAATCTTTTTGCCCAATATAATCGGCAAATCGCTGTGGACGAATACCAACTTCACTATTATCAATATCACCTGTAGCTGCTTGGGGTTGCAAAAGTTTGTCGTCACTTGGTTTTTTCGCAGCTTTTTTTAGGTGACTTTTTTCCTTGTCTGGTTCTTGAGGCTGGGGCTGTTTTTTAGAGGAGATAATCGCCATAGTCCACTCATAGGTAATGTTTTGCTGTTTCTAAAAGTCTGAGCAATGCTGGGAATTCATCGCCGAAATCATAAATGCGAGAAAACACGGATGCCAAAAATTTTTTTGTCGAGTAAGCAAGTCAGCTTTAAAATTTATATTCTGGGTAAATTCGATGGGAGTGCTTCCATAAAATTATGCTAGCTAAGAGAATCTTACCGTGCTTAGATGTCAAGGCGGGACGAGTTGTAAAAGGAGTTAACTTTGTAGACCTGAAGGATGCTGGTGACCCAGTAGAGTTAGCAAAGGTTTACGACGAAGCTGGTGCAGATGAGATAGTGTTTCTCGATATTACAGCTACTCATGAAGACCGAGGCACTATTATCGACGTAGTTCACCGAACCGCAGAGCAGGTATTTATTCCACTAACTGTAGGTGGTGGAATCCAAACCTTAGAAAATGTTAAAGAACTGTTACGAGCTGGAGCAGATAAGGTTAGTATTAATTCCACAGCGGTACGAAATCCAGACTTTATTAATCAAGCCAGCGAGCGCTTTGGTAATCAATGTATTGTTGTGGCTATTGATGCCAAGCGAAGGTCAAATGCAGAGAACTCAGGTTGGGATGTTTACGTTCGTGGTGGACGGGAGAATACTGGTTTAGATGCCCTTAACTGGGCAAAAGAAGTTGAACAACGGGGTGCTGGAGAACTATTGGTAACAAGCATGGATGCTGATGGTACTCAAGCCGGTTATGACATTGAATTAACCAAATCAATCGCCGACAAAGTAGGCATTCCAGTAATCGCCTCTGGTGGTGCTGGAAATTGCGAACACATATACTCCGCTGTAACCGAAGGTCAAGCAGAAGCAGCACTATTAGCATCGCTTTTGCACTACGGACAGCTTAGTGTCGCACAAATCAAAAACTACTTAAATGAGCGAAAAATACCCGTGCGAAATTAGCTTTGAAAAGGTATACAAGCCGCTTTTTCAAAATCTAAATTGGTTCAACACAGTTCTTGGAAAGAATGTTAATATAAATTAACAATAATTAATATTACTTAAGAAATATGTTGATTCCTATTTTAGTTTTTGATATAGCGCTAGTAGCCTGGTCTTTACACTTAATGGAAAGGGCAGTTGAAGACAAAGAATTTTCATTGATGTTGGCTGGTATGTTGGTTGCTTTAGCAGCCGCCGCAATGATGGTAGTTTACTTCCTAATGGGGCACTGTATGAGCTACTTACTACAAGCTTCATCATAATTTTTTTCTCATTAAATTTCTTGGTAAATATTTAATTTAATTATTGTAATAGTTCTATTAAATTTCGACGAAATTGTATATTGACAAATAGTTAATAATTAAGGCATCATTAAAGATGCATCATGCGGGGCTATAACTCAGTTGGTAGAGTGTCTCAATGGCATTGAGGAAGTCAGCGGTTCGAATCCGCTTAGCTCCATTTTTTAGTTAACAGCGAACATTTTTCAGCTTGTGACATAATCCATAACTTTGCTCGTTACAAGTCTCTGACTTGTAATGTACTTCTCTAAGGCTCCGCCTTGTATTTATACTAGAGGCAGAGCCTCCGGTTGTGGTTTCCCAGTCTCTTACCGAGATCCAGTACAAAACCAGTAAATAATCCAAAATCTAAAATCCAAAATCCAAATGGTTGTGCAATTGCTCAGAAGGAAATTTACAGTCGAACAATTTCACAAAATGGTCGAAGCTGGGATTCTGAGTGAAGATGACAGGGTGGAATTGGTTCGGGGTGAAATAATTGAAATGGCAGCTATAGGAATTAAGTATGCTGCTTGTAGAAGACGTTTAAATAGTTTTTTGCATCCAAAATTAGGTAATAAAGTAATTATCAGTATTCAAAATTCTGTTGTATTAAATGAAATTTCCGAATTACAACCAGACGTAGCTTTATTGAAATCTCGTGAGGATTTTTACTCATCAGCACATCCTCAACCAAAAGATGTTTTTTTAATTATAGAAGTTGCTGATAGTACTATTAAATATGACCGAGAAGTAAAAATTCCTC
>CAKZYM010000806.1 GCA_937884685.1 uncultured Calothrix sp. | reverse complement strand
CCCTCTTCAATTTTTTTCTAAATTCAAAATTTTCATTTTGATTCGGCATCAAAGCATAACCATCTAAATGCCTGCCATCAAAATTATGAATAAAGCAAAGAAAATTATTTAGCCAACTTACAGTATTTTCTCGGGTTTTAGATAATAATTCAACCAAATTATCTAAATTACTAGCTTGAGATACTTCCTCAACTATTAATCTTACAATCCATTTATTACATTCTTTCCAGGAAAAATTACTTAAATTATCTAAATCTACTTTATCGGGAATTTCTTCTCCATATACATCACGGCTAATCTGCCAGATATAAAACCTTTTCTCATCTTTACTATCTTTCTTGAAGTAACTGACTAAATCAAAGATAGCCATTCTAAAATTATCATCTTCATCTCTATCCTCATCACTAATAATCTCATTAATCTCTTTTGAAATATCACTAACACTAAGTTTGCTAAGGCTGTTTCTAAAACCAGCGATTTCTCTATGCAAAAGTTTACTTCTACAATCTGAACCAAACTTCTCTAAAACATCCTTTAATTCCTCTGGAATATCGTTATCAAAAAGTAAGTCTCCTTTTTTATTCAAAAAACCTTTCTGATTAGGAAATATTGCCTTTTCACTATACAATGATGCTTGCTTAATCTCTTTGATAAAGTTGATAAAACTACTTAACCATTTAACTGTTTCTAATTCAGTGGTCGTTTGCAAGCTCTCTTGAAGGGAAGTAATTTGTTCAAAATCAGCTATATCCTGGATTAATGTTTTAAGTATCCATCCATCGCAAATAGACCAAAGAGAAGTATTCCAATCAGTCAGTGTTTGCTTCTCTGGTACATTTTCATCTAAATCGCTAGCAAATTGCCAAATTCGATTTCTGTTTTTCAAATTAACTGGTTTGGAGTTTTTAGAAGTATTTGTATTATCAGGAATTAAACTAATTAGCTCATAGCAAGCTTTTCTTAAATTGGGATGCTCTTTTTCTATAATAATTGCGTTAATTCTTTCAGATATATTTTTGAGCTTACGGCTTTGTTCTAACTGGCAATTAATTTTCAGATGCAACAGTTCCTCTCTCCAATCCTCATCAAGAATCTTAAGAACATTCTTTAAACCTTCAGGAATCCCTTCATCTTTCACCAATTGTGTTTTTAATTGAAATTGCCCGTATTGATTGGGTAAGATGGCATATTCACTGCTTAAAAGTTCTACTTGGTTTGTTTTAAATACAAAAGCTATAACCCGATTTAACCAATCTATTGTTTCATCCCCCTTTAGATTAAGACGCAAGCACAAATTTTTCAGATTTTTCTGTTCCTCAATTTCTGCTAACAGTTTTGGTAAGTCATAGCGCAAATCTTTTGACCAGTTTTTATCCAAATTGATAATGCTGTACCAATCCTGAACATCTTCCCTTTGTGGCAGCTTATCACCATGTAGGGCGATAGCCAGTTCCCAAAATTCTAGTAAAGATTTTGAGGAATAAGGAATTAAAGCATCTTTTAATTCTATTTTTTGATTATTCTTGGTATCTACAACTGGTGTTACTAATACCTCTTCCCTAATCCGGCTTTGAATCTGTGATTCATACCACTGGGTTTCAGTGTTTTTTGGCAATCCGGATTTAGCTAGCAAATGAGGACTTAACCAATTGCTGGCAGCATAGTCCAATAAAATTGAGTAGAGCGAAATTGTTTCTTCAAAAATTTTTCTATTCTTTTTACCACCAGTTTCATTCCTATTATCAAGTAGTACGCTATCTCTGGGTTCAGTTGGCTCCAATAGCGGACTGTTAATTACTACCGGACAATTAAACTGCTTTTCTGAACCAATTAAAGGAAAATCACAGAACAGAAGAGGTGCATTTGGATTGAGTTTCAAGAGCGAATACTTTTCACCTTTTTTCTCCAGTTGAATGGCAATAGTAACATCCCCTGCTTCTTCATCCAGCACAATAGTTTTTGAACAAGTCGCTATAAGTATTAGCTCTACTTCTTCTCCACTACGTTTTTCTATGTGCGAAATAGTTATACCCCCGTCCTGTTCCGTCTTAACAATCTTGTAAGATATTTCTTCTGAATTAGTTTTATCTCTAACTGCAACCGATTCAATTTCTGGAATAAAAACCAGGGTATAGACAATAGCATTAGATAAATCTTTAATACCTTGTTGAGCAACTTTTAAACCTTCTTCATCAAGCTTATATTTAAAAGAAGTATCGCAATTTTGATGTGGTTGATAGTTAGGTATTGTAGGACAGATATTTTCATCATCCAGATTGTAGTGAACATTGGAAGCCTTTTTAACCGCTTCAATCATCTCTTCAACATTTTCTGCACTTCTATCGAGTGTTAATTGAAAACGCTTATAAATATTTTCTTCCGGGTCTTCAAAAACGCTGTTTAATTCAACGATTTTTGATAGCAAGTGTGTAGTCATAAAACCCGTCCCAAACTTGCCCGTTGTTCTCACACCTCCTTCTTCACCATTCTCCTGATGTTTATTGCTATTTCTGTCTTTAGTGGATACCTGCTCAATTAAATAAGTAATATTTTCTATTAGGAAAGGTTTGCCGTTGTGCTTAAATTCAAGAGAATTGCTATCAAAAATTATTTCTACCTTTACCTTATTTTTGGCAACATCCTTGGCATTTTGTAAAAGCTCCCAAATCCAGCGTCTTGGAGATGATTCACTGCTGTAGAGTTTGCGGATACCATCAAAGAGCTTGGAAGCAGTTTGTTGTCTATAGGCTTTTTCTTGTGCTTGGCGAAATCTTTGTGTATAAATCATTATTTATCCCTTGAGTAGATGCCTTATTGGTATTTCTTAAAAGAATATTAAACACTTCTAAATTTAGTATTCCCAGAACTGAAGACCAAATAACACACTCCTTCTGCATATAAAACGTGGGATAATGACCACAAAACGTCATTAACTCGTCAAAACCATGACTTTTGAAAGCGATTCCTTAAGAAATGCGGCTATTCCCGCTTTAGCTGGTTTGTTGAACTCCCCCAATGCCAATTGCAAGATTAAATTAACTCCTGAGAAGGAACTTGGGGAGAATATGTTTGTGCTGACCTTTGGAGAACCGGACTTAGATAAAGGAGATGCAGATGAAATTTATCTGGGTGCATTGCTGGAAATGGTACCTGAAGGAGATGAGTATGAATGTAAAATTCATCAATGCCAAATCTTGAACGGCTTGGATGATAAAACATTACTTTCTCGTCTAAATTCCGAATTGTTTGTTAGAAAATTTGGTATCCGCAAGCCGCCCCAAGACCCTTTCATTTAATTACAGCAAGCACAACACACAAAAACTATGTTACTAAAATTACTAAGAGTCTTCTTCACTCTTTCTTTCATAATATGTTTGGTGTCCAGCATTCAAGCACTTGATATGTTAGCTAATCAAAGCGCGGTGGATAGCCAAGAAGCAGTCAAAGCCACAAACTTGTTTGCTACTGCCAGCTTCACTTTAACTTTTGCCTACGGAATTTTATCAAGTGCCTTATCACCCAGTATCAGAAGATTTTGTTTAACCACGCTTACTAAGTTTGCAGGATGAAAGCTTTACTGAGAATGAATTTTGACTTATACCAGTCAAGCCTATCTCTAAAAACTTTTATATGGTTTACTCTTTTACAGCTACCACACTAATAGATGAAAATGAGATGTATTGGTTTAACTAACCTTAGTTTTCATCTAATTCATTCTCTTAGTCCGATTTCTCCTCTCTTAGCTTTTACTTACTCTTCTTTTCCTCAAATTTTTTCCTACTTTCAGCTTTTCGCTCTTTAAGCTTACCGGATTGAAGCCTTTCTGTTAAAATCGCAGGCTCAGGCAGGCGATAAGTATCTTGGCGACCAGGATGCGGCTCTTTCAAGACCAAACCTTCTTCTACTAAAAACTTAAGTGTCTTTTGAACTGTTCTAACTGACATTTCAGTAACATACGCTATTGTTGCAAGGCTGGAATAGCAAGTTCCACGTCTGGCAAAATGACACATCAAACGAAATTCGTTGGGTGTTAATCCAGCATCATCAATCACAGAGCGGACAAACAGTAAATTCTTAACTTTTTCTGTCTCAGTTGTCATATTCATCTACCTGTAAGTATGTAAAATATTCATGCCGGTAGACTAGATTTGCGTACTAGGTAGGCAAAATATGCATATCGATAGGCAAAATATGCATATCTATTTATAGCATATCAGGATTGAAGTGTATATGCAGTAGTCAATACAATAGTCCTTTTTTGGAGTAAAGTAATCCCCATAAAATAAATCCATATAAGGTTATCCTTTTAGTCATGCAAAATTAAAATTTTAATGTTACATTGGAATGGGATTTGCAAATTATCTGTATGCAAGAAATAGCGGCGCGATTGTAAAAATGCAAAAAGCGCCCCTGGACTGCCATCCAGGAACGCCTTATTGTGATGCCGATATTTGTTAATACCAGACAACTATAAAAATTTAAAAATGCACGAAAACTTTAATTCGAGTTATTCTAATTATAACTCAAAACCTGTAAAAACACCACCAAACAAGACTTTTCAGCTTTTAGAGTCAGATGAAGAAATGGAAGAAAATAAAAACAATGCTTTTAACTTAGACCTTAAACCTTTAGTAGCTACTGTTTCTAAGTCACGTCTGTTGAGCGCAATAGTTTTGATGATTCCACTTCTATTTGTATTAAGGTCTGAATTTTTTACAAAAGCAAATCAAAATATTCCAATAGCCTCCAAACTACAAGATGAAAAGCTTGCTCAACAAAATCTTGATTTTACCCGTGCTGAATACGAACGTTTAAAGTTAGGTATGTCGTTAGCGGTAGTAGAGGCTATTTTAGATAGAGGTATTGAAATTGAGCAATCTGCAAAGGAAACAACTTTTTTCTGGAAGAACCCAGATAAGTCTTCCATCACAGTAATCTTTGAAAACGGGAAGTTAAAACGTAAAAAGCAGGAGGGATTATAGAATAAAAGTAAAAATCCAATTTATTTTATTTTCGTACAAAATATTAAATTAACTAATTAGAATTGAGCCAAGATTAGGTATAAAGCCGCTGCTAAAGTAGCAGCGGTGTCAATATAAACTTTTATTTTTAGCGATAATTCGCAATTTAAAAAACCAAACTGCTCTCTACTCACAACCTATCCCGTCTCCATCCCTATCAACTCCGTGCGGGTCGGGTGGTAAAACCTTAAATCTTCTCCGAGGCATATCCGCACAATCCAAATCAGGAGAATTAGGAGGAATACAAAAATCAGGGTAGGAAGGGTCACATTCCTGCTGTGTCTGTGGTTTTGCAGCACTGCGTTTACCTCTACGAAATTCCCACGGCATTACCGGACTACTTTGATTCCAGAATCCCAACCGTCTCTGCTTGGCAGAAGCTTCTGCTTTCATTAGACTTTGTTGCAGTTTGGGAGAACAACCGCTTAAATACTGGGGATAAACAACCGCTCTTCCTTCCTGCACAAGATTTGTATTGATACTCCTGTTACCTAAATAAACTTCGGCTACCAAGCGACCATACCTATCAGTTTCAATCGGTTTCAGCGATACTTTTGAACCAACTGGTAATAGTTGCTTAAGCCTCGTGCTGGATTGTAAACCCCAAGGATTTTGTTGTCGCTCTGGAGCGTCTATACAAGCAAGGCGAACTGTAATATTCTTCCTATTCCCTTTTACTTTAATAGTATCCCCATCCCCAACACTCAACACAGTTGCTTCAACACTCTGAGCCTTAGCAGAAGAAATTTGAGTTAGCAGAAGAATAGAAACTAATAAAAAGCGGATTTTAAACATTTTGTTGTAAGAGAATTACTATCTTCTCTTAGTGTTCCCAGTTTGTAGCTATAAATCAGTCAGCTACACAACTTTAGAATATTTGTTACACAGTGATAGTCAAAGTATTAGCAATTTGACCTCCATTGCGGGGAATACTAATAAAGGTGCGTTTATCTCTAGCCATGAAATTGCTACAATTCTTTAGACCCAAACCATCTCAACCAACTATTGATATTTACTCGCAACCAATCGGAGTATCACCAGAACAAGTTCAATCACTGGTGGAATGGTTATTTGCCAGCCTCCTAAATGCCGGGTATCGTGGTAAATCACACCTCATCTGGTACGACAGCAATAATCCAGACCCCAGTTTAGAACAAACAATTCAAAAGCTCATACGCCGCGATGAACCAATATTTCTTTACCGCTGTAGTAACAGAACAATGCCCTTATCCCAGCAATACTACTGGCGAATGATGGAAGAACAACCCTCAATGAGAGTTTATCAGCTTTAAGGTAATGTGGACGTATAAAAATTACGCTCCAAGTTATTATTAATCCCATCATAAACCTTTTATTACAGGGCTTACAGCAACACTGTAAAACTTTATTATCTTTTCTTAGTCGC
>CAKZYM010000805.1 GCA_937884685.1 uncultured Calothrix sp. | reverse complement strand
CTCCAATATCTGCTCCGACTCCAACTAATTCGACTATTCAATTTAATCCCGCGACTAATTTACCAGACCCTACTCTACCCCCGGAACAAGTCGCAACACCTTTAGGTTCGAGTTTTCCACCTCCAATTTTTCAGGAGGAAAAGGTTCCGGTTCAAGCTCTCCACGCTACGGGTTTACAAGTCGATGAAACTGATTATCTGGCTTTAGGAGCCGGTTTGGGAAGTTATATTTGGGTAGATTTATTAAGAATATATGGTGTAAGTAGCGAAAAAATTATTGCTTTGGGTTTGGATAAGGAACCTTTTGCTCGGTATAAGCGGTTGTGTTTGAATTCCCAAATACCTTTGCATGAAAGATTGCGTTCTAATTCGGATTCTTGTCCCGATAATATCTGGGGTTGGCCGAGTTATGGTTTGCGGGAAGCTTGGCGAGATTTTGGTAAGGGAAGGTTAAATTATTCGTTGAAATATCTATGGAAGGTTTTTGCGGAACCTGATTACGCTGAAACTTATACTCCCCGTGCAAATAATGTTTTTGATTCTATAGAAAGGGAAGCGAAGCGTATTGGTTGGGAGCAAATTTATCGTTATGGCAGAATACGAGCGATTCGTAAAACTGATGATGGTAGATATTGTGTCGCTTATTCAAAGGGAAGAGGAGACCATGCTTTTTATGTAGCTCGCTTTTTACATTTAGCAACTGGTTACCCAGCGATTCAGTTTCTTCCGGATTTACAAGCTTATCGAGAACAATATCGCGATTTTAAATCTGTTGTTAATGCTTATGAAGACCACAATCACGTTTACGAACAGTTAGAACGTCAAGGTGGTAAAGTTTTAATTCGAGGACGGGGTATTGTTGCTTCTCGGATTATTCAGCGGATTTATGAAGCTCGTAAGAAAAATCCGAATATTACAATCTTGCATTTAATGCGATCGCCAAAACCGAAGGGTAATAAATTCGGTAAAACCGAGCGGATGGTGAAGCATCATTTTGAATTTCAACCGTTTAACTGGCCTAAAGCTTGTTGGGGTGGTGAATTACGAGTAATGTTAGAAAATGCCAGCCCCGAACAGCGTAAGAGTCTATTGGCTGACTGGGGAGGAACTACTACCGCAGACCGTCTTGATTGGCAGCGCATCACGGAAGAAAGTTTGCGAGATGGCTGGTATAAAATTGAGTTCGGTGAAGTGCAAAGTGTAGAGCGCGATGCTCAAAATGGAACTCTTACCCGAATTAAAGAAAAAGGTTCTAACGGACAAATTACTCTCAATGCAGATTTTATTGTTGATGCAACTGGATTAGATGCTAAAGTCCAGGCAAGTCCGCTACTAGAGGATTTAGTTGAGCGTTATAGTTTGCCGCTAAATCACTTATCAAGATTGCTTGTAGCAAACGATTTTGAAATAGTAGAAATGCGTAACGATAAAGGTAAAATGTATGCTGCGGGTGCGATTACCTTGGGCGGTCCTTATGCAGCAGTAGATAGCTTTCTCGGTTTACAGTATTGCGCTTTAAGAACTTTAGACGGACTCGCAATCGCTCGCGCTCCGGGAGTCAAAAAATTAAATGCCGTTTCTTCCTTCAGACAGTGGATGAAATGGGTCTCAAATCAATCACCTTGAATCAGTAATCAGTAGTCAGTGAACAGTGAACAGTTAACAGTAAGTAAAGGTTTTATCGGGTCTTACTGTTTTGATATTCGCTTTATATATTGATAAGTGTTAGTGATTCCAATTAATTTCTGTAGTGCATTAACGCACTACCAATCATCTATTTTTTTCGCAGGAATGACTATAGAGAAGGGGTTTACAGTGCAACGTCTCTATCAATTTTGTAGTTAAAAAGAATATTGATGAAATGACATTATGGTTCGCTACAACCCATTGCAAATGAGCTTTAACGGATTAATGTATCTCATTTGACTTGAACATTAATATTACTTATGGAAATATAAGCAACGGAATCACTTGACATCCCACTTACGACGTATTTTGAAGGCTCAATTGACCCGTTGAGCCTTTTTTCTTACCCTACCTTTTCTTACATCAGGATATACGTATTATCCGATTTATTTTTGAATAATTTAGTAAAATTTTATTATTAAAATTATTTAAATACGTATTTATTCTAACTCAAGTCTCTTAAAAAAACATTAATAGCTTTAATCAACTTGACAATCCATAAGATGTAAATAAATCCTCCTCAATAAACCGTTCCTATATAAAAAGTTATAGATTGCTTCTAAATCTTGTTCCTACTGAATTATCAGTATTTCCTGTTCCCTAAACCTAATCGCAGTTTTCAAAACCAACCTATTTATCTCCGAAGAAATATCTAGTTTCTTTACACTACCTTTACAGTAAAAAGTCACTTACTTAACAAATCGTTCAAAAAATTGCAATTTATTCTTGAAGAAACAAATAAAAACTCCTGAAATGGTGTAGAAATGTATAGAATCTTTTAAAGATATAAAATATAGTCTTTTCAGATGCAAACATTTGTAGCACCTTCAATGCAGCTATCTGTAGTACCGAATAGCGCTCAACCACTGAAAATAGTCGCACTAGGGGATAGTTTAGTTTACGGATTTGGCGACCCGGAAGGAGGTGGCTGGGTTGAAAGATTGCGACGAACTTGGATGTTACCCGAAAGTGCTGGACATGTTTTATACAACTTAGGTGTACGTGGAGACCGTACTGCACAAGTAGCGAAAAGATTAGAAGCCGAATTTCGTAATCGAGGAGA
>CAKZYM010000804.1 GCA_937884685.1 uncultured Calothrix sp. | reverse complement strand
ATTTAGAAAATATGCAATTTTTAGTTATTGCGAGAATTAGCGAAGGAACCGCTTTGGAAAAAGTCTTGCCTTACGTCAAACCGGAGGCTGAAAAAGTTTGGGAATATTATGCATCTGATGTTGTGCGTTCTATTTACTATATAGCTGATATGAGTGGTGCTGTTTTAATGCTGGAAGCAGAAAATTTGCAAGCTGCTCAACAAATAGTTGCTCAATTTCCGATGGCACAAAATAACATTTTAAATTTTGAAATATTACCATTAAAAGCCTATACAGGTTTAGAAGCGTTGTTTGCTCAATAAAACCAGTAGAGAATTAACTATAAAACTCAAGCGAAAACCAAGCGAGTAAAAAACTAATAATTAATAAATAGAAGAGATAAACAATGGAAAGCACAACTTGTATTTATCAGTTTCATGAGTACGGAAATCCTGAAGTACTAAAGCTAGAATCACTTCCTACACCTCAACCAGGCTTAGGAGAAGTTCGCGTTCGCGTATCAGCAATGAGTTTGAATCGAGCAGATTTGTTATGGGTACAGAATAATTATGTCGAGACACCTGAATTACCTGCAAAATTAGGTTATGAAGTTTGTGGCACAGTTGAAGCTGTGGGTTCAGACGTAACAGAATTTAAAATTGGCGATCGCGTCAGTTCTATTCCTGCTTTTTCGATTAGCGACTATGGCAACTTTGGCGAAACTGCAATCCTTCCCGTACGGGGTTTAATGAAAACACCAGATAATTTTTCATTTTCCCAAGGTGCTAGTTTTGCTTTTGCTTACTTTACAGGTTATTTTGCGTTGCTGGAATTAGGAAGCTTGGAAGCCTATCAAACAGTTTTGATTACAGCAGGTACGAGTACCACTGGTTTAGCAGCAATCTCAATGGCGAAAAAAGTTGGTGCGAAAATTATTGCGACAACTCGCACCAGTAAAAAGCGCGATGTTCTATTAGACGCAGGTGCAGATTATGTGGTTGCTACCGAAGAAGAAGACTTAGCTAATCGGGTTATGGAAATAACCAACGGACATGGTGCAGATGTTATTTATGATGCAGTAGCAGGTACGCTTAGCGAACAGCTAGCGAAAGCTGTAGCTATTCAGGGTCACTGGATTGTCTATGGTCTTCTCGACACAGAAAATATTGCTGCGTTTCCTTGGATGACTGCTTTTATCCGCAGTTTCAGGTTTTATGTTTATAAAGTATTTGATTTTACTGGTAATCGCCATCTCGGTTTGTTAGGTAATGAAGAAGCCTTTAGTCGTGCTAAACAGTTTATTGCTGGGGGATTGGCAGATGGGTCTTTTCCCGTGACAATTGACCGTGAATTTCAAGGATTAGAAACCCTACCTGATGCAATGAATTTTATGGCATCGAATAAGGCTAAGGGAAAGATTGTAGTCACAGTATCTTAATGATTGCTTGAAGGTTGGGATATGCCATTTCATGACATTCAAAGCGGAAAATTATCTCTTTCTATTTACCAAAAATTACTATGACCGAAAAAACCAATACTAAGACCCTTGTTCAACAATATTTCCAAGCAACTCAAAGTAATAATGCATCAACTATCACTTGGCGCACAGGTTGCATCTAATATTAGTTTTCCACGATTTTCTAATTCCGAAACTTCTTTTTTTTTAGCTCTAAAGTCTCAGATTCATTTTCATTTTCTAATATCTTCTTCACCATTTCTCGATTTATCTTGTTGACTAGCTCTACTCCTATCCGTTGACGAAAGTGAACTAGCATTGAGGCATCAAATGGTGTCTCGTTATTGTAGGATGATATTCCTACAAAGTATTGTAGATAAGGGTTCTCTCTTATTTGTTCTACAGTTTCTCTATCACTTATCCCTAGCTTCTCTTTAATAATTAACGCCCCTAGTGCCATACGAAAAGATTTAGCGGGCGCTCCTATTTCCTCGGAAAAAATGGAAGCATATTCTTCTTCAAAGTCTGACCAAGGTATCAAAGAAGCCATAATCACCCAACGATTATTTTCTGACAACTTCTCCAATACGGGGAGTTTAAAGTTTTCTAATGATACCTGAGATTGCTCCTCTTTACGGTACATATATACTAAAACACGCGCAGCGTGTTACTCACGGTAATGCAAGGGTTTCGAGTCATTCTAGACCTTTTTCTTACACCTGAATATATTCCTCTGGTCTGAAAATGTATGCAGCATCACATTTTTGTATTTATTCAGCAAGCCCTAATTATCAGTTCTCGCAAAGAATCTGACGGTCAAACGACACAACAAAAGCTTAAAACTGAAGAAATAGAAGTAGATTTTCACCAATTAGATGTTACCGATACTTCGAGCGTTAATCGGTTTATCGAATGGGTAACTTCTACTCATGGTGGTGTTGATATTTTGGTTAACAATGCTGGGGTTAATCCTTCTGGAGTTTCGGAAGAAGCTAGTATTTTGACAGCAAAACCAGAAACAATCATGGATACATTTAGCACAAATGCAATTGGTGTATTGCGGATGTGTCAAGCTGTTATTCCTTTAATGGAGCAGAAAGGATATGGAAGAATCGTTAACGTTTCGACCGAAATGGCTTCTTTACAACAAATTTCCCAAGATTTCTATCCTTCCTCTCCATCCTATCGAATCTCGAAAGTAGGATTAAATGCTGTGGCAATTCTGCTAACAAAAGAAGTCAAAAACACAAATATTCTTATTAATAACTATTCTCCTGGCTGGATGAAAACTGATATCGGTGGAGAAGATGCACCTTTTACAGCAGAAGAAGGAGCAGAAACAGCAGCGTATCTAGCAACTTTACCCGATGGTGGTTCACAAGCTGGTTTCTTTGCTGAAATGCGGAAATTCGGAGGTCCTGTTGCTCTTCCCTGGTAAAGCGGTGATTTCTTCTCAATCACCGAAAAAATCTGCATAAATACCAAAAGCATACCCCTAGCAATAGTTAAAGCAAAAATATATTCTAGTTATGTGTGTCTTTAAATCGACAACAACACATCAACTAAAATACGTAAAATTAAAATCTCCGCAACATCATCATGGGTAACACTTTTGGTCATTTATTTCGAGTTACTACTTTCGGGGAATCCCACGGTGGTGGTGTGGGAGTAATAATCGATGGTTGTCCCCCACAACTAGAAATTTCGGCTGAGGAAATTCAAGTAGAGTTAGATAGACGAAGACCGGGACAAAGTAAAATTACCACACCTCGTAAAGAAGCCGATAAATGTGAAATTCTTTCCGGTGTGTTTCAGGGACAAACTTTAGGTACGCCAATTTCAATTACGGTCAAAAATAAAGATACTCGTCCCCAGGATTACAGCGAAATGGTGCAAATGTACCGTCCTTCCCACGCTGATGCTACTTATGATGCAAAATACGGGATTCGTAACTATCAAGGTGGTGGTCGGTCTTCTGCGAGAGAGACAATTGGGAGAGTCGCAGCTGGTGCGATCGCCAAAAAAATTCTTCACAAAGTAGCTGGGATTGAAATCGTCGGTTACGTTAAGCGTATCAAGGATTTGGAAGGTGAAGTCGATGCGGAAAAAGTCACTTTAGAACAAGTTGAAAGCAACATCGTCCGCTGTCCCGATGCTGAATGTGCGGAACGCATGATTGAATTAATCGAGCAAACTGGTAGAGACGGTAATTCCATCGGTGGTGTAGTGGAATGTGTCGCTCGGAAGGTACCTAAAGGATTGGGAGAACCAGTTTTTGATAAATTAGAAGCCGATATTGCCAAAGGTGTAATGTCTCTTCCTGCAAGTAAAGGATTTGAAATTGGTTCTGGTTTCGCTGGTACTTTGCTGACTGGAATCGAACATAACGATGAATTTTACACCGACGATGAAGGTAATATTCGTACCGTAACCAATCGTTCTGGTGGAATTCAAGGGGGAATATCCAACGGTGAAAATATTATTATTCGCGTAGCTTTTAAACCTACAGCAACTATTCGGAAAGAACAAAATACAGTCACTAAAACGGGTGAAGCGGGAGTTTTAGCAGCCAAAGGAAGACACGACCCTTGTGTATTACCACGGGCAGTTCCAATGGTAGAAGCAATGGTGGCTTTAGTATTATGCGACCATCTATTGAGATTTCAGGGACAGTGTAAAGTTCTGTAACTGATGTAGAGACGTAGCACTGCTACGTCTGTTATTGAGTTAGGAGTTAATTAACTACAAAATATTACGCTTTGACGGGTTTTTGTGAATGGGTGCTGATGGAGAAACTAAACGAGAAGCTGTCTTTCAACCAGAATTTTTAGAAGATTTAGAATACTAGGTTGATAAAGACCGAAACACAATACTTCGCGTACTTAAAATGGTGATTAAAGATTATTAAATCAAAATTGATTTATATTTTTGGATTTTATTTTATGTCAATCAAGATAACGCTAGAAGAAGCTGCTACTAATTTAGATAATTTTTGTCGTCAGACTATTGAAAATGAAGAAGTAGTTATTATTAACAGAGCAGATGGAAAAAATGTAGTTTTGATTTCCGAAGCTGAGCTTGAAAGTTTGCTAGAAACATTGTATTTACTTCGTTCTCCAAAGAACTCTGCTCGTTTATTCGCTGCTTTACAACGTGCAAAAGCTAAAACTATTGAACCTCAAGATGTTAATGATTTGTATGAGAAATTCGGTCTAAATGAAGATGATACAGATAGTAATATGAGAACAGCAAGTTAGTATAATATTTTGGTTCTATATGCCGACTTTAGTCCTCTTCTGAAACAAAGACACTGTTAAAAAAAGCGATAAATTGCTGACTACGAACAAAGAATTTCTTCCTTAATTTCATCAGGTGTTTTTCCTTTCGTATAAATTACCTGTTTTGCTAGCTTCTGATTTGAATGATGAGTCATGAAAAAACGGTTTATTTCTACACCATTGATTTTGAGTTGATTTCGCTGTTTCAAAATCTCAACTGATTCATCTAAATCTGGTGATGGCAATAGTAATACAACATTTTTGTAGGGAGAAAGTAATTCGCTAGCACGAGCAAATTCACCATCATCCTCATATACAGAATTTCCCGCTCCAAAATCAATTACGCAATTACTATATTCCGATAAAAGACGTTCCAGAGAATAGATAAGAAATCGCTTCCAATAACGATAAACTCCAGCAAAACCTTCCCGTTCTTTTATTTGTCTTTGTGTATTGGCTTCCCAACCAATTTCTTGATAATAATCCCATCTAACTTCATCCATCGAAACTTGGGGAAGATTTAGCTTTTGCGATAATAGTTTACCAATTGTGCTTTTACCCGTTCCTTCTGGACCAATCAAAATAATATCAGAATCGCTGGGATTAATTGTACTTAAAACATCTTCACAGGTTTGTTCTGGTGTTTTATCTTTCGTGTAAATAATATATTTTGCTAAATCGTGATTGGAATGATGTTTAATAAAATGTTCGTTAATTGGCATTCCATTAACTATAGCAGTATTACTTTCCTCAAGTACTTGTAATGATTCTTCTGTATCGGGAGAATA
>CAKZYM010000803.1 GCA_937884685.1 uncultured Calothrix sp. | reverse complement strand
TTACCCAAAGTTTCTAAAGTTCGATGGTCAAGTTTATGAGGTTCTGCTGCTTCCGACAAAGCTAACAGCTTACCACCCCAATATATAACATTAGTATTAGCAATATTTTTTAGATTAAAATCGAAAGCATTGGCTAACCAACCACCAGGTTTTTGGGTTCCAAATACTCCACGATAGAGAATTTTGCCCGCTTTTTGTTCTTCAATATAAGCCTTAGTTCTGACAAAACGATTGCGGAAATGAGCGCGTCCGTTAGTAAAAGTAATCCGGCTAATCATTCCATCACCATCAAAAGGATGATGAATATTTTTTCCGTTAATATCAAGCAAACCAGGCCCATTTCTAAACAGCGTACCGTTTAAATCAGCCGGTATTTCTCCCTCAATATCATCAATCCAATAATCTAACTCTTCTGTTAAAGACTTATATCCACCTTGCCAACTTTCGCGAGAATAAGATTTTTCCCCAACATTTGAAGCTATTTCGTCAATTTTAAAATTCTGCATTTCTAAATAAATAGTTATGAATTAAAAGTTCGGAATGAGGAGTTAAGAGTTAGGAGTTAAGAATTAATATTTAGGAATTAGGAATCAGGGGTTAGAAAATAATAAATTTAAGTTTTTCCTTGCCACCTTGTCACCTTGTCTCCCCGTCTTCCTATCCCCAATTCCCCATCCCCAATTCCCAATTATCAATCAATCACTTCTTCTGCTGGTTGCTTGATAACTAATTCTGACATTAAATTAGGTACAATTTCTGGTTTTTCATTTTCTTGTAAAGCTGTTTTGGCTGCTTCTGGGGTTTCTTCTCCCGCAGCTGGTAACCAGTTAATAAACGGTAGTGGTAATAAAGTGCTGAGGTTGGTTATTGTCACTAATAACCAAAGCTTGTCAAAATTGGTTTCGGTTACTCCCAAATAGTGCATCAATATTGCACCAGTTTCGTGAGAAACCAACCCCGCTAGGTTAGTTATCGACATCAGTAATGCGAACAAAGTCGCTTCCACTCCCGGAGGACAAATTCTTGCTGCTAATACCAAAACTGGCATATAGGCAATTTGACCCATTACTGTCAGAATCAAACTATCACCCAAGCTAAACCAATGGTCATCTATTCCTAAAGCACGGTTTGCATGAGTTACCAACAATAGCGTCGTTAATCCCAAAATTGCTGAAAATACCGTACTCCAAGTAAAAATTACCCGAAACGGAACGCTTTTGAGAAAACGTTGGAAAATCCAAATTCCTACTAAAGCAGCAATGCTCGTTACTAAACGTACTCTTCCTAAAAATTCTGGTTGGAAATGCAATTCGTTAGTCGTAAAGTAGAAAAAAGCCGATTCCGAACCTGGTGTAGCTTGCCAAATAAAGAGAAATGCTGTAGGAAGCCAAATTGCTTTTTGAGTTATAGCTTGACGGAGTAACTTTACTTGCTGTTTGACATCTTCAAAATTGTTATTCTTAGCATCTTCATTCTCATCTGTTTTCTCCACAGGAGATTCAGAAATTAACCAAGCAACTCCAGAAACAATTAATGGAAATGTAGCGGTAATCCAAAAAACAGTGCGTGTTGTGAAATGCTCTAACAAAAATCCGCTGAAATAAGCAGTTATCAAACCCCCAAACGCCGAAGCACCCCAACAAATCGACTGTAGAGAACCTGCTTCAGCTTGCGATTCTGCTCTCGCTCTTTCTACTACCAGCGAATCAACTATCACATCGCTCACCGCAACCGAAAGCGAGCTTAATAAAATAGCAGTTACCGCAGCCCAGCTACTATGAACTACAGTAGCCATACCTACCCAGGCCAACGCTCCCAACATTCCCGATAAAATTAAATAAGGTCGTCGTCGATAACCAAATATCGGGAAACCATCCGAAAAGAACCCAAATACAGGCTTAATAACCCAAGGTAAAACGACAATACCAAATAAGGCTGAAACCTCGGCAGGACTCAGCCCAAGCTCATCTTTGAGAAAAAAGCTTACCGCTAAACGCGACAGCCCCAAAATACCTTGAACAAAATAAACGGTAAGAATTGCGAACAACTCTGGTGTCGGTTCATTTCCGAAAAGAATTTTTTCTTGTATTGAATGTTTGACCTTAGACCAGCCAGAGGTGGATACCAACATTGGTAAATATATTTTAAGATTTCTATACTTTTATTATGATATCTGCTGGGAATACTGGCTACTGTCTAAGGTATGGAATGTCAAGAGAGTTTGATTACCTGACTTTGAAATAAAAAGTAGTCAAGCTGCTCTTAGAAAAGAGCCAGATTTATGATTAAAATTGAAACTGAAACCATTATTCCAGCTTCACCAGAGCAAATTTGGGACATCTTGACTGATTTTGAATCTTATCCGGAATGGAATCCTATGATTCTTGAGGTAACGGGAAAGCCAGTAATAGGAGCAAAGCTAAAGTTAAAGGTATCCGCACCGGATAATTCTGGCAGAAAATATAGCTTTAAAGCCGTTATTGTCAACAATCAACCGAGTGAAATGCTTGCTTGGAAAGGTGGTGTTCCTGGAATTTTAAGCGGTTTTCATTATTGGAAGTTATCCAGTTGCCATTCTGGAACTCGCTTAATTCACGGAGAAGATTTTTTTGGACTATATGCATGGTTTATGGGTCGCGAACGCATAATGTCCTTGAAGCCAGCTTATGAAAATATGAATGTAGCAATGAATGAGCGTGTATCGACTTTGAATTAATTATTTAGCCTGGTTTCACCACATTAAATAAGTCGGCAACAATATTAGTTAGGTATTAACTGAGCAATAAAGGTAATATCAAAATTTTCAATATCTACTATCAATTCTTTCTAACATCACTTCCATTACCCAAAACCACAACTGCATTTTGTCCCCCAAAACCAAAGCTGAAACACATTGTTTTTTTTATATCACCTTCATGTGCTGCTCTAATTAAATTCAAATCAAATTCTGATTCTTTCAAACCAACACAAGGAGGTAAAATTTGATGCTTCATACTCATCAAACAAAAAGCAACTCCTAAAGCCCCAGAAGCTCCTAATGTATGACCAGTGCTACCTTTAGTAGAACTAACCGCTATTTTTTGAGACAACGCTTGCTGTATCAACTTACTCTCAACTCGGTCAATCATCTGCGTCGCAGTACAGTGAGCATGAATATAATCAATATCTTCAGGAAAAATATGAGCGCGATGTAAACATTGTTGAACCGCAAAAACAGCCCCTTTTGCTTCGGGGTCAGGTCGATTTGCGTGATATGCATCCGAAGTTAACCCAAAGCCGCAAAATTCACCGTATATCTTCGCTCCACGCTGAATTGCTAAGTCGGCTGATTCCAAAACAAATACTGCTCCACCTTCACCTAAAACCAATCCTTCTCGATTCACATCAAAAGGATAAGCACCAGTTTTAGCTAAAGCACTCATTTTTTCAAAACCAGTAATTGTTAAAGGTGTAATGGTCGCTTCCACCCCACCCGCAACAACTCGCTCGCAACGACCAGATTTAATTAAATTAAAACCTTGAAAAAGCGACCAAATACTAGTAGCACAAGCAGCCATCGGAGCTAGAACAATTCCTGTTGCACCAATCATTTGCGCTGCTGCTGTCGCATTCATGTGAGAAAGCGTGAAAAGGATAGAGGGGGAAGAAGAAATTCTATGTTTATTTTCTTGTCTTCCTTTCTCCTTGTCTCCTTGTCCCCTTGTCCCCTTGTTTCCATACATCCACTCTGCCATCTTTTCCAACTCCGCTTGATAACCCCGACTGGAGCCAATTACAACTCCACAGTCATATAAAGGTGGAATCAACGAAGCATCCTGTAAAGCAGAAGTGACAACTTGTTGAGTAAGATTTTTTAACTCTGCTGGTTGATTGCTAACCAAACCTAAAGGAAGGGGTTCCAACTCTGGAAAAGGTTGATATACATTAATTCCAGATTTGCTTAGAATTAAATTCCGCCAACTATCTTCCAGATTATTACCTAGGGCAGAAATTAAACCAATACCAGTAACTACAACCCGATTCAATTTTAGATTTTAGATTTTAGATTTTAGATTATAAGTTGGGCATGGGGAATTGGGAATTTAGAATAACTAGGAGTTAGGAGTTAAGAGTTAGGAGTTTAAATTTCTCCTTGTGCCCTTGCCTCCTTGTCTCTTTGTCCTCTTGTCTCCCAATTCCCAATTCACATCAAAACTAATTGGCGTTTTTCAAATTCTCCGCACCTTTGGAGACTTTAGCATTCTCAATTTTGTCACCTTGTTTGATGTTATTCACAACATCCATTCCTTCGGTGACTTTTCCGAATACTGCATAATCACCATCCAAAAAAGCTAAATCTGCTAGAGCAAAGTAAAACTGTGAAGAAGCAGAATCTGGATTTTGCGATCGCGCCATTGCGATAGCACCTGCTTTATGTTGTAGCTCGGGTTGTTTACGAATATTTGCTCTCTTAAAGGTTTTGCCATAAACGATTGACTCGTCACCTTCTGGCTTGATTTCTAAGGGAATATTGCGCTCTTTACCGTCAACAATATACCCACCAGTTCCGTTACCTTTGGGGTCTCCTCCTTGGGCTACGAAAGGTTGAGGGTCTTTAATCACTCTATGGAAAGCCAAGCCATCATAGAAACCTTTCTGGACTAAATCTACAAAGTTACCAGAAGTCACAGGAGCATTTTTTCCATCGAGTTCAACAGTAACCTGCGAACCATTGATAGTCATCACTACAGTAGCTTCACCTTCAAGTCTGGGTAAATTACTCATTCCAGGAACGGCCTCCTTAGCCTCGTTTTTTACTTCTGATGCAAGAGTTGCTTGTGCAGTTGTATTGCTTTCTGATGCGGCTAAAGTAGATTCTGGAGAAGCAGTAGTAGAACTTACCTCCTCACCAGAACAACCATTCAACATCAAAGCACCGACAACCAAAAGTGCAACCAAAAAATTTTTAGGAGCTTTTAACAGCATTTTCAGTACAAAACTCGACCCATGTATCTTAGCTTCTATAGTGATTTAAGCAACAAGTCAATTTTGGATTTTAGATTTTGGATTTTGGATTTTAGATTGGGAGGAGAGAGTTAGGAGTTAGGAGTTAGGAGTTAGGAGTTAGGAATTAGGAGTTAGGAATTAGGAGTTAGGAGTTAGGAGTTA
>CAKZYM010000802.1 GCA_937884685.1 uncultured Calothrix sp. | reverse complement strand
GGCATTGAGCCGAGATACGTGTAAAAACCTGCAAGATGGTCTGGAAACTCTTACTATAACTAGCTTTCAATAATTTCGGGTGGAAGTTTCATCGCTCCCTCCAATGGTTGCGGAATCGCCTGTAAATTCACGACATAATCCCCGTATCTTTTGATATGTCTAGTCACGTAAGGACTCAAAGCTTTAAGATATCTACGATTAACCTCTTCTCCCTGTGCAGATAGCGTTTGAATCGCCAACGACATATCCACGGTATTCTGCAAAATTACAGCGGAAGCTACTAAATCCAGGTATTTCAACCGCTTTTCTTGCTCAATCGGGTCATTCTCAGTAATCGCACCTTGTTTGCCAAAAAACACCCAATCAAGAAAATGGTGATATTTCTCTACAACATTGGTAATGGCAGTAATTTCTCGACGCATCCTAACGTTGGAGATATATTCCAGTAGAAACATCGTCCGCACCACCTTACCCAACTCCTGAAACGCTTGGTAAAGGCGATTCTTACGGCTGTAACTACCTAACTTGCGTAAAAGCGTAGAAGGCATTACCTTTCCAGCTTTTATTGATAACACGACCCGCATCATATCATGCCAGTGGGTTTGAATTAGGTTCCAGTTGACTACACCCTTGAACAACGGATCAATATATTCATAAGTTACATCTGGGCTTGGACGTAGAAAAGCACAATCCTTCCAGTTACGGATACGTGGCATCAATTTGATACCAAGAAGATAGGAAATTGCAAATACTGGTGCGGATTGACCTTGTGTATCTGCATACAAAGTATCCGGTTGAATATCCGAAGTATTTTTGAGTAATCCGTCTAAAATATACACCGCTTCCCAAACACCACAAGTGATGAAGTGAGTAAACAGAGCGATATATTTATCAGAAACGTGGTGATAAGCAATACCACCGTAGCCACCATAACGAATGTGGTATTCACTATGCAGATTATTCTCATAGATTTCAAATTTACTACCATCAGCGGCTGCTCTCTTCCCAGTACCCCAGAGATTCGGAAGGCTAAAACGGTTGAAAGCATTAATCATATCCCGAATCGCTGCTTCAATCTTTGCAGTACTGATATGGCGACGGTTGGTGTAAGAAATCATGTGAGATGTTACTGCATCTCTAGAATGACGCGCCATTTGATTGGGACCAAGGTTACATCCGTAACTAAAAGTGGTAAAAATATAGCGCTCCGCAGATTGAGAGAACTTTGGTTCGCTTCCTGATAGAGGACCAAAATGTCTTGTCCAATTTACCCAATGTTCAACATTACAGAGTATGTCTAAAATACTACGTTCTGGCATCAAGTCACGTAACTTATTTTCTAATTCCTCCACTTCTTTTGGTTCAGAAGTTGATGGAACTCGTGTCAGTAAGATTTCTCCATTCTGATTAATTTTTACCTGCTTGTCCTCCGCACAAATCTTATCTACTTTTTCTGCAACATTCGTCAATTCTTGACGCAAATATTTAACGAAATCTTCTGGGTTCGAGGGAAAGTCAACAGTTGAACAATATTCTTCTATCAAAGGTCTGCACTCCGCCCCTGAAAGTAGTTGTTCTCGAAAATCAGCGTAACTTTCAGAACCAGCTACACAAGCATCTCCTGTCTTCAAATCCAAAGCTAAGTAAGAAAAAATACAAATTTCTAGCTGCTGACGTACTAAAACCTTAGCTCCATTAACCTCGGATATAACCAGCGTTCGCCACTGTTTGCTGATAAAATCTAAATTAATATCAAACGGTAAATGCTTACCACGCTTGTGCTGATTATCCAATAAAAAATTTAGGGCATTAATTACAGATTCATCCGCAGAAGTGCTGCTGATATCCATCGAACGCACTAAATCAAACAATAATTTGCGGTAATTATAATAAAATCGCCACATCAGCGGTAAGTGGTTGTTCGTGTTATATGCTGCAATTTCTTCATATTTTTCTAGCAGCAAATCAATACCACCACTTTCATCTATGATGCACTGCACCTTGCCTCCCAAAGCTTCTTTATCCTGAGTTTGTTTTGATGCAGTTAGGACTTGTGAAAAGGTATTTAACAATTCGGATGTCTGTGCTAAATGTTTCTCTCGTAGCTCCTGCAATCGCTGTTTGGCGTTGTTTTGAATCTTAAGTATTCGTTTGAGGAACATCTCAACGAGATTGTCACGGGTTTTGACCTGTGCTGAATATAGCAGGCATATCAGTAATGTTCTGCGTTTGGGTATATTAATATCTCGGAACTCGGATATGTCCAAAGCCCTGGCTTGGGCTGCAAAGTACCTTACCTTTGTTGGAGCTATGGTCGATAATAACCGTTTGGCGTTTCCAAAGGTCATCAGAGCATCAAACTTAGCCAGCAGTTGTTTCATCCCACCGAGAGTTGCGCTTCTGGGTGGGGATTTAAGTAGATTGAGTGTTGCAAGTGACTCTTCCGGCTCCCCTGCCAAAAGTTGGTCTAAATAAAGAATCTCTGTAATTTCAAGAACACCGGATACCCGCAAAAACAGGCGGTTGTTGACCATTGCACGAATGTGACCAATTAAACGGTCAAGTGTACTGAATGCAGGTAATTCGTAGCGCTCTTTAACTAACTCTTCAATTGCTACATTGATTAAATCAGCAGGATGATCTAAAACTTCTGCTTGTTTTGCAACCAGGATAGCGATTATTTTCTGGGCTAGTTTATCGTATTGTTTAACTCCCAAGTATGAGCGAATCGCATTTTGATAAGTGTAGCGCTGACGTTCTGAAGGGATTATCTTGACCCAAGCTTGTAAATTTAAACACGACCGTAAATGTTTGATTACAGTCATTGGCACCAACTCGGGATGTGGAAAATATCCAAGCCGTTGAAAAGATTTCAGCATTACCATGAAACTAAGAAAACCATTATGGCTCTTAGTTTTAGACCTTACGAACTTGATTTCTTCTGGCGTTGGTGTATAAAGTTCTGCAAGCTCTTTAGCATCGGGAAACTGTTTAAATTTAGGATAGGCGGTACGGTTAATTGAGGTCATTTAAGTAAAAATAGCAGCACCACTGTATAAAAAACGAATTTATAAAATTTATTTCTTATTCTCCAACCAAAGAGTATTTTATATTCTTTTGGGTACACAGCTATTTTTAAAGCAGAATATTTTTTAGATGATGGAACGGCGGTGTAATTTATGTACACGGAAATGCACCTTATAAAGGCGCATTAAAAAACAAATCAATTGTACTCCTTATATGTCTTTAAAAGAGTGGCACAGTGTTAAAAGTAGTTATGAATATGTATCACAAACAAGCACAATGCGACATACTCCTGCAATCTCATATGCCCTGGTTAATTGACCAAATTATTGAATCAAAGTATGCTTCAATCTTTTTCCCAGGTTTATCACATATGAATCTTTCTATACATCCAACAGAATACCTACGTACACCACACCGTCGCATCATAATTTATCCAAAAGCGAGCTGGTTCACACTACACTATTCTTACTTAGGTGAAAAAGATATTTATACATTTGATGAGTATAAAGTTGTATTAGAAGAGGTAAAAAATCTTCTTTTAGAACTTATGGAGCGTCTTGAAAAATGGAAAGTAGAAAATCGGATAATATAAAGCGAACTTTTATTTCAATTTCTGCATTTTGTTAAATTATTGAGTGCTTTACGTGCAACTTCTTCTGCTTTCTTAGAGGTTACTTTTTGATAACGCAATGTTGTCTGAATACTGGAATGTCCCATCAAAGAGCGTAATTCTTCAATACCCATTAACCCAACTCTTTCTGTAGCATACGTATGCCGCAAATCGTGGATACGTATTCCATTTAATTCTGGATTTTTATTTGTGATTTCACGCCAATAATCGTGTAGTGTATGATAGCTAATTCTAGTAACTTCTAAGGTAACTGGGTGTTGTGCTGTAAACAACGCAGTACTATTTTGATGTCTTGAATATTTTAAATATTCATCTAAAGATTTAGCTGCATCATCGCTGTAAAAACACCAGCGTTTTTTATTACCTTTCCCTAATACCTGAAATTTTTGATTTTTAATATCTATACCTTCTAAATTTAAGGCTAAAAGTTCACCTATTCTACATCCTGTGCGATGTAGCAAGTAAATTATTGCTGACATCCGTAGGTCATTTTTAGTGACTTTATAGAGTATATTTAATTGTTCTGGTGTTAAATATCTTATTATATCATCGCTTTTATGCTCGCCTTTTTCTCGTTGTGGAGAACGCTGCTTTAATCCACGAATTGGGTTAGATTTTATATACCCGGATTCTACTGCAAAATTAAGTAAACTTTGCAGTATTGCTTGATGCTTATGATGAGTTGTGTATTTTAAGTGACTAAGACTATTTAAATACTCAACTAATGTTTGTTTACTGATAATTTCTATTGACCAACTTCCATATTCTTTGAGCAAAGAGCCAAGAGTAAATTCGTATGTTCTCCTGGTACTTGGTGCCAGCCCAGGACGCTCTAAGAATTCAACTACGATGGTGGCTAAAGTTACAGTCAAAACGCTGATAATTTATGTGTTTACAGCAAGGTTTTTTCTAAGCAAATTATATATCTTTTAAGGGTGTAAATGGACAGCTTTTCATGAACACTTTTAAAAATCCTCAACAAAGAGAATCCCTTGCTGACTATGTAACGAGAATCCGCAAGCATTTGAGAATGACTCAGTTTGAATTGGCGGATGCTGCTGGTATCCATTCTCGTTCTGTGGGTAAGATTGAGCGAGGGCTGACGGTTAGAATCAATCGTAAAACTATGCAAGGTTTAGCGATTGGCTTGGGAATCCCAGTTGAATACTTGGAAGCTGTGAGCAAGGGTGAAGAGGTTAAACAAGTTCATTCGATTAAATTTTGTCCCCAGTGTTGGACTCCTGGAAGTGATGCTGACCCAATCTGGGGGAATGTTCGAGCAAAATTCTGTTATCTGTGTGGTACTCAGTTACGAGCAAGTTGCACTAATTGCGGGCATCCTGTTGTGTCGTTAAGGTATAAATTTTGCCCAATGTGCGGAAAGCCTTATAAACCAGAAAGTCATAATCCTTGAAATCTATATATAGAAGGAGTTTCCAGACCATCTTGCAGGTTTTTACACGTATCTCGGCTCAATGCC
>CAKZYM010000801.1 GCA_937884685.1 uncultured Calothrix sp. | reverse complement strand
CCAATTCTCAATTCCCAAAAAATAATAATTATCTTGAAAAAAGTACTGTAAGGGGATAGTCTATGGCTTAATTCTGTTAGATGCTAATTATAATACCAGCAGGATAATCATCATATGACTAACCAACCCCCTCCCAATCCTCAGTCGTCTTCAGACGATGAATTGGGATTTGACGATTTTATCGGTATACTTGTTGCTTTTCTGACTATTGGTACGGTTCTTTTTTGGTCTCTTTCCCGAAAAGATTCTAATTGGAATTTGGGCAATATGTTGTCAAAAGCTCCTGGGGCTGACAAAGTAGCAGCAAAATCCGATAAAGATAATAATTTTAATAATTTGACGGCTTTGTTGGTTCCTTCTCCAGAACCCAATAATAATGTTAAATATTCTCAACCAGCTGTTAAGACTGAGCCAAAACAGGATAATCAAAATCCAACTTTACTAGAAAAAGAAACGTTTGACGCGATAATTCCGCCATTTTTGGTACCACCTGTAGAAAAACTACCACCCGATTATGAAAAAGTAACTGGGAATAATTCTAATAATGCAGGGTTGAATGTAGGTGATGGAAAGTTTAAACCTATCGAGACACCAGTAGTAGTCGATAAACCAACACCAACACCAACACAGACACCAACACCAACACCAACTCCAACACAAGCCGCTACTCCCACACAGACACCAACTCCAACAGCAACCCCAGAAGCCAAAGCAACAAAACTACCCACCATTCCAGCAAAAGATTTTGCGGATGTGGCTCCTACTTTTTGGGCAAAGCCTTTCGTAGACAAGCTTTCATCCCGGAAAATTATTACGGGCTACAAGGAAAACAACCAAGAAATTTACAGACCCGACCAACCTGTAACCCGCGCTGAGTTCGCAGCGATGATTGACAGAGCATTTCAAACTGACCTTACCAATGCTAATAGAAATTTTGATGATGTAGCCAATGATTATTGGGCACAGAAGCAAATTAAAAATGCTGTCGATAAAAAGTTTATGAAAGGTTATGACGCAAATACCTTTAGACCCGAGCAAAGGATTCCACGGGTGCAGGTTATAGCGGCTTTAGTTAGCGGACTTGATAAAACTTTAAAAACTCCTGCCGATCCAAAAAAGGCTTTAGGAACCTATCAAGATGCGGAGCAGATTCCTGAATGGGCTAGAGAACAAGTTGCAATTGCCACAGCTAATGGTTTAGTTGTAAATTATCCAAACCTAAATTCTTTTCGACCTAATGAAGAAGCTACACGTGCAGAGGTCGCAGCAATGCTTCACCAAGCTTTAGTGAAAATTGATCAGGTCGAACCTGTGAAATCGCAGTATGTGATCAATCAGTAGTAAAGTAAATCGAATAGAAATCCAATCAAAATCAAAATCAAATTAAAAGCGGATAAGTATTTTAAGTAATACTTGTCCGCTTTTTAATAGAATAGTATTGAAAAAGGTAAGTTGGCTTTTAACAACGTGCGAACTCACGAGTTGCACTAACTTGCTTACCTGCATGAAAAATGCTTTGAATCGTACTAGTCTTGAGAATGGCTCATGACTAACTTTTAAGCATCCTTGCCTACTACTTGTGATTTAAGGGTTGTGATTTCACTAGTCAACTCATTGCGAGTGGAGGCTTTGAGTAAGTAACGGTAGATAAACCAAGCAGAATAGCCTATACCAATCAATTCAAATGTTGGGGCTACTAAAGGAACATCATTCAACGCATCCAAGATAGAAAGCACTACTTTAACTGCGATTAAAGCAGCTACACCTATTCCTAGATAAATAAAAGGCTGCTTATACTGATTAAAGAAGGTTCCAGCATTATCGGTGATTTGTTTTAAAAAGCTAGAAAGTTGCTCTCCGTATTTCAACCATTGCTCTTGAGATTGCGTGGAAGGCTGAATTTTGGTTATAGTCCCAGTAGGACTGTTCATTTCTGGCACTTTTGTTTCTGAGGTTTTAGTTTCCACGGTTTCCGGTTCCTGCATTGGGGCTTCCATAATGGTAGTACTTGTTTTTATTGTTCTGGGGACAATTACAACTTTTAAGTTGTTTGGGTATATATACCGCACGGGCTTCAAGCAAAGTAGTTTCCTGCTTTTAGCGTTGTCCCTTAACCGCAACCTCATCAACTGCTATAAGTTGAAATGAAGGAAAAGTACGGTTATGAATAGTGATGCGAGCAGAACATAGTATTTCCAGAACTTTGGACTTCCTAGTTGAAGGAACTAGAATCCCAAAAACGGTAATTGTATCCTGCCCTTACAAGTTGCTAATTATCATAGCCATTTAAGTACGGATTTTGCAAAAATCTGTTAAGTTTTTCGTTTTTATATTAATTTGTCGTTCGGGGATAGCTGCATACCGAAGAAATATTTATTTACTTTTATTCTTTGGTCGAAGCTAAATCTAAGTCTGAATTGATATCTTAGACGTGATGGTGCAACCTCTAGACACAAGTAATGATTGTCTTATTAATCAAATTTGTAGTCTAAATCAGTGACACCTTATTATTAGAATAATTTTGTAGGATTTCAGCTATTGAGAAGCTAATTAGCTCTGTTTTATAAAAAAGAGGATTTATTAATTATTACTTCGGATTTAGCATCACTCTGCGCTATACTCCCAAAAAAGGTCAAGCGTCGCTTCCTCAACCATTTAACAATGAGCAAAAAATCTTCACAAAAGCGATTATTAATTTGTACTTTTGTCGCTTTAGCATCCGGGCTTTTTGGTGGTTACATCGGCGGACAAATCAGCATCCAAGTCCACAGCCAAAACTGTCAAAATCAACGCTGGGACTTATTTAAAGCAGGTTGTAAAATTGCGATCGCACCTGGTGCAATGTGGCAAGGAAGCACTACAGGAATTTGGACGGGAAGCATTTTAGGCAGCTTTTTTAGTGGCTTAGTAACGCGGAAGGAGTGAACAAGTAGTGAGTAGCAAGTAAAAAGTAGTAAGTAGCAAGTAGCGAGTAAAAAGTAGCAAGTAACGGATGGTAAAGCTTTTGATTTGATAATCTGCTCTCAAAGTAGGAATTATTATTATCCTCCGGAACCAAAACCTAATTTTTATTCGCTACTCGCTACTCACTACTCAATATTCCAATTTTCTTAATTGAAGCGATGAGGATTCTGTAGACTATTCCAGTTTTCCCAAGTATTGCTATTGGTGTCAAAACATCGCCAAGAACCGTTATTTGATTCTTGATAGCAAAATAAACTGCGTTCGCTGGCGTAAAGGTCGTCAGTAAAGTAATATACGATATCCCGGAAAGGATAGGTTTTGCGACTTAATCGTTTTGCTACAGCTTGGTTAGGACATTCGACGATAAAAACTGGTTCGGAATCCATATAACCCAAGGAGAAAATACACATTCGTAAGATAGCTCGCAGCCAACTCTCGGAGTTTTCAAAACATTTATCAACAATTGTATTGCTTAAAGCTCTTTCTAATTTACGGTTTTGTTTGTTATCGGGAATACGATGCTCTGACATAGCTTCACCATATTGCAGAGGGCGTTGTTTCGAGATTAAACTATAAACTTTATGAGTGACAAGCGCATACGCAAAATTACTGCACCTTAATGTTCAGTTAGGTAATTAGTAATTGGCTATTGGTAATTGGTAATTGATAACTGGTAAAATTCAGTTACGTTAATAAAAATAATTTCTTATGAATCCATCAACCAAGGGTGCAGATGCTGTTGACGAAGCTATTGCGAAAGGAATTGACTTAGATGGTTCTACAATTGAACCTGAAAAATTGGATTTATATAACCAAGTTATGGCTTTGGAAGGCAATAGACAGCGTAGTGGTGTAAAGAATACTATGCGGTCTCGTATCGTCCGAATCGGGGCTAAACACCTAACCCAAGCTGAACTTAACAAAATGCTTTCTGAAGCTGATTTTCTACCTTTAAAGGAAAAAGAAATCGCTTTTTATTATGCTGGGAAGTAAGCTGATGTGCAGCTAATTTGTATAATGCAAAAGCACCAAAATATTGTAGTGCCTTAGTGTTAGCGGAGCGTGTCCAATAGGACATAGGGTGTCCCCGAGGAAAATGTATCTTGTTCGCTAATAGTATACAAATTAAATGCGTAACAACTTAATAAATTATTTAACAAAATAGTTAATAAACCCGGTTTTTTGGAAAACCGGGTTTTTCAATGCTTAGTAACCTCGTAGATTGTTGAAAAACTTCATACATTCCCTATTCCCCGTACAGAAAATAACTGTTTTTGCGTAAAAGTTTGAGATAGAGGAAGATACCAAAATAGAAGTTACCAAACCTATTGATGAACAGTGATTCTCAACAGAGGGATAATGCACTCAATCAACAGTTACAGCAATTAGTCGAGGAGATTAAGCGATATTCGGCTATGGATATCGAATCAAAATAGTTAAAGAACAAATTACTAAAGATTGTGAGACGAAAGCCGAGAGTATTAAACTGAATTTTAATAATTGCTATGGATGAGGAGGAATTACGAGCAGCGATTGAACAACCAGCAGCGAATTATAGTGTTGGTTTGAGAGAGGGGTTAAGTCTTGGAATCTCCGAGTAATTTACCTTTGTTGGAATTTACTTTGACTCAGTAGTGGGAAAAGCAGCATGATGGTTGGTTAACCCACCAAGCTTATGAAGAAATTGGTGGTGTGGAAACCGCTTTAGCAAATCATGGGGAAGCAATTTATGCTCAATTGAGTTCAGTAGATCAAGAGAAGGTGCAGCAGATATTTATTCAGCTGGTACAACCTTCGGAAATAAGCGCAGATATTCGCCGTTTGGCTGTTCGGGAGGAGGTGGGAGATTGGGATTTGGTAACCATCCCAATGGCGGCAAATTAAATTAAGCTTAAGGCTTTTGTAGAATGCGTAGTCCTGAATTAATTTTTGGTACAACCCAAAATAAAAGAGAGACATAGCACTGCTACGTCTCTACATAAGTTATGTGTTTTATTTATCACTTTAATTTTTGCAATTTCTCTTCACTAACCCAATCACCGTGGAAACCATAAGGCACTCTTTGTGGAATCAATACCCGCGCTACTGGCTCCGATGTGATGTCTTGAGCATCAGCAATTACTAATTCAGATGTATCTTCGTTAGAGTCATAGACGAAAGTAATTACCCAACCTTTATCTTCCCCGCTTCCATTAACGCGAGGTGCAAATACAGCTTCACCACCGTAGCGACTTCTGCCAAATTCGTGAGTTTGGGATTTACCACTTTGCAAATCATACTTGATTATACCTTCAAAACTAGGCATCGAACCTTGTCCCATTTTCCCAGCGTAACCGTAGCGCGTGGGTTGTCCTAAAAAGTTGTCGTTGACTCTGGGGAATTCTGAAGGTACATCATCTAACTTTTCTTCTTTGACGCTACCGTCTTTCATGTTAAATCGCCACTGATGCAAGAATGGAATATCTCCTTCTGCATCACGCTGCTCGTTATTGATAGCAAGAACGTTTGTAGAATTCATCCGACAAGCAACAAGTACTACTTCATCTCCTTCCTCGTAAGCATTTAAAGTATGCCATACGAAACAAGCGGGAGCTTCAAACCAACGAATATCATTATTATCGCCGTGACGGGGAACTATACCAAAACGACTGGCTCTATCTTTCTCAAACATCATACCGGGTTCGCCTTT
>CAKZYM010000800.1 GCA_937884685.1 uncultured Calothrix sp. | reverse complement strand
TCTCCTTTCCATTCGCGAAAATATGTAATCCCAGAATTCTCGATAGTTCTTCACAAACTTTAATTCCCCGAACGCTGTTACCTCTTGAATCTAGGGGAGGAGAAAAAACTGCAATTCCCATTTGATTGGGAACTACTCCAATGATTCCACCACCGACTCCGCTTTTGGCTGGAAAACCAACTTTGTATACCCATTCTCCGGCAAAATCATACATTCCACAGGTATACATCACGCTGAGAAGGTCTTTAACAAACTTAGAACTGATTGCTCGTTCTTTGGTCTTGGGATTTATTCCATTATTGGCTAAAGTCGCTCCCATTAATGCTAAATCATTACAATTAATTATTACGCTACACTGCTGAAGATATAAATTTAGAGTTTGGCTGATATCACCAGAAATCATCCCAAAATTACGTAGTAAATATGATATGGCCCAATTTCTATCCCCATTATTTTGCTCGGATACGAGTATGGGTGTGTCTACAAAAACTCTATGTCCAATGTAGCGACGGTACATTTCTAATATTCGGTTGAGTTTATGTCCCGGACCTACTCCTTCTATCAAACTAGTGGTAGCAATTGCTCCGGTATTTACCATGCTATTGTAGGGTCGTTTAGATTTTGATTCTACTTTGATAATCGAGTTGTAAGCATCTCCGGTTGGTGCAACGTCAACCTTAGTTAAAACATCATCTCTTCCCTTGTCTTCGAGTGCTAGTCCGTAAGCAAAAACTTTTGATATTGACTGAATTAAAAACGATTCTTCACAATCACCTACACAGTAAACTTCACCATTTACTGTAGCGATGCAGATAGCAAACCAATCAGGATTAATTTTTACTAAACCAGGTTCGCTTACATAGACCTCCCCATCTTTCAGAGGAAGATACTTGCAGTACAATTCTTGCAAAAATTTTCTTAACGGTTTAGAAGGTAGGCTTAATTGATTTTTTTTGTTTGAATGAATAGGAATTTTAGGATTTGATGAATTGGTAAAGCAAACTTTCTGCTGTTTGGGACTAGAAATTTCTTTGTTATCGGTAGTAAAAATATGTAGTTTAAATTCTTCTGAGAGCTTTTCAAAAACTTTGACTCCCCTCAGACTTTTTTTACGCTCATCTAGAGGAGGAGAAAACACTGCTATACCCATTTGATTGGGAACAACTCCGATAATTGCACCAGATAAACCACTTTTGGCTGGTAAACCAACTTTATAAGCCCACTGTCCTGAAAATTCATACAGACCGCAGGTGTACATAACACTTAGTATATTTTTGACATACTTTTTATCTATAGCCTGTTCCCTCGTCATCGGATTAAAGCCACCGTTGGCTAAAGTCGCTGCCATTACTGCTAAATCGTGACAGTTAATTGTTAGAGAACATTGTTGAAAATACAGGTTTAATATGTCATCAATGTTGCCCTCTATTAAACCGTAATTGAGCATCATGTAGGCAATCGCTCGATTGAGATGGTCGTGGGTTTGTTTAGAGTTACATACTCCTAAATCAATCGATACATTCCTACCAATGTAACGTTGAAACATCTCAAGCAAACGATTTTGACGTTGAGTCGCATCCGCACCTTTAATTAAACTGGTAGTGACAATCGCACCAGCATTAACCATTGGATTGTAATGTCTCCGGAATATTTCCTCGGGTTCCATTATCGAGTTGAAAGGTTCCCCTGTTGGTTCCACACCAATACGTTCGAGGACATAATTCTTTCCCCAATCTTCTAAAGCTAATCCATACACAAAAGGTTTAGAAATCGACTGAATACTAAAATCTTGTATAGTATGACCGATATCAAAAACCTTACCATCCACATCAACAGCACAAATCCCGAACCAATCCGGATTAGCTTTAGCTAACTCCGGTATATTCTGTGCAACCGTTCCTTCATTAAGTGGTTTATAAAGGTCGTACAAATCATCAAGAAAACTCGTCAGCTCTGGAGTTATTCCTCCAAGTGGAGCATTTAACCGTCGAAAATTCTTGATATCGGTCATATAGCATTCAGAAAGGTTGCATTATGATTCAGTTTGAACTATTTGAGTATTATTCGCAGTATTGAAGCTGACAAAA
>CAKZYM010000799.1 GCA_937884685.1 uncultured Calothrix sp. | reverse complement strand
TAGCTAGAGAAAACATTAATTTACCTGTTTCTACATTTAAAGCTTTAACATTACCGTCGTTAGCACTACTAATAATAGTTTTCCCATCTGAACTAACGGCTAATGCTTGAACTCCATGATTAGAATGTCCAGGAAGTGTTTTAATTCTTTTACCTGTTTCTAAATTCCACATGCTGATTCCAGTATAAGGATAATTAACACCAGAGAAAAGTGTACTTTCATCTGGACTAATTGCTAAGGAAAATATGTTCTCTGAATTTTCATCTAAAAACAGTAGATGCTCTTCAGTTTGCAAATCCCATACTTTGATTCCGCTTGAATAGTAAGCTGTACCACCCCTAGTAATAATATTTTTTTCATTTGGGCTTATTAAAATGTTTCCTAAGTTTACATAATTCATAGAAGTTGCTTTTACTTCTCCAGTATGTAAATCAAAAGTATTTATCGAATTTGAGCCATCAAAAAATACTTTTCCATTTGAATTAATAGCAATACATCTTGTATCAACACCTTGCAAAGTATGAATACAATCCATTTTTAGCCAGGGATTGTATTCTTGCAAAGCTTGTTTAACTTTCGCTTCTTCTCTCTCACGTAATAACGTGTAAGCAGCAAAACTAACTTTTCCAATTTCATTTTGCCAAACTTGAATCACAAAATATAATCCAGCATCCCCATATTTTAAAGCTTCCGAAAGCGCAACGATTTTCTGTTGAACGTTCGCTGTTTTCCAGCGTCTTTTAATCCCTTCAATCCCTCCTAAAACTACACCATCAACAGGTGGTTGATTTCCACCACCAAGAACCGCATCATATTCTCTAGGTTGATTCTCCGACATCGTATTTATTCTCCTTACAAAAAAACTCTCTTAAGTCTCTTACCTCTGCGCTCTCTGCGGTTAAATAATTCAACAGTCATAATAATTACAAGTTATTCAACTGCTTTCACACTCACCAGGGGTTGCAAACCCCTGGCTAATAGCGAAAGTCCTATTAATAGGACTGAGAATTTCATTGTTATAATCTAGTATTTTATTTTCAAAGCCTTGTTTATTCTCTAAGTATTTATATCAAAAAATCACATCATTTCAACTTGGCGATCGCCTCTCTCACAACTAGTGCTTTCCCAGTCAATATATCCCTGACGGTAGTAACCAACATCCTCTGCTCATTAACTCCAAATTGCACGGAAACTCTATCAATTCCCAGTTCTCCTGGTGGTTCTAAGTGAGCGATACAAACCTGTTGATGTTGGGTATCTAATGACCGATAGGTTTCCTGTCTAACTAAATGACTGCTGGTCATTCTTCCTTCGGAATCATAGGTAATTTCTGCTTGAGCCATTTCCGCAATTTCTCCGATATCCAAGCGAATCTCTTTTTGTCCTTCTATCGCTGCTTGTAATATCAATGGTTCGTCTATTCTATTTTTCTTATCGTCATCTCTTAAATAATTGGTTCCCTGTTGAATCAATGTCATGTAGGAATATTTTTTACTATGAGGTTCCCACAAGCGAATTGCATAACTATGACGTAAATAATCGTCTATTTCTACCATTTCGTTTAATGCTAAACCCCCATGTGCTACTGCTTCAAAGGGTTTGTCTAATTTAACTTTCTGTCTGCCAAAATAAGATATTATCAATTGCTGTACTGCTTGAATTTGACAGCTTCCTCCTACTAATAAAACTTTCTCAATATCAGCTTTCACAATTCCCTTACTCAAAGCGATTGCTAACACTTCATCTAATGTCTGTCGTAACTGTTCTAATAATTGACGGTTTTCTAAAATATCCGCTAATTCATCACGATTTAACTGCAAATCGTGAGACATAAAATTCTCATCATCAAACCAAGCTTCCTTTGCTTCATTATCCGTGGAAAGCTTCATTTTCAATCTTTCAGCTATTTCTAACAAATTCTGAAAACCAACTTCCCCTATCTCTTCCCGACTCGAACCGGTTTTTCTCAAATAATCTTCAACAATCCAATTATCAATATCAATTCCACCAACAAAAGCATCGGATTTTGCAATCACTTCAGCACGAACGGTATTAGATTGAGAATTACTTTTGACGGTACGAACCAAACTTAAATCCAGAGTTCCACCACCGAAGTCTACCACCAAAACCAAACTACCCGGACGCTTCACAGCATAACCCAAAGCTGCTGCTGTGGATTCATCAACGATTTGCAATTCGGGAATACCCAGCTTTTCACCCAAACCATTAAACCAATGCAAATATCTTTCAAAAGCTCCCACGGGAACGGTAAAAACAACCCGACTAGGTTCCAACTGTTGCTTTACCTGACTCCAAATTTCTGTTAAAAATAATTCCGATATCGCTTCAGCTGTGTAATTAACATCATCCAAAACACGGGGAGGGGGAACAAAATCCGCAGCCAAATCCCGTTTGAAAGCTTGAAAATATCGCTGTGGTTGACTAAAACCCAATCTTTGAGAGCGAACGGGTTCCCCAAATATCAACTTATCTGGGGATTTGACGAATACTTGAGAAGGAATTACGCTAACTTCATTAAAACGACGAGAAAGCGAATCGAATTTGAGTGTACGGGGTTGTTGTGTAATTGTGTCGGTGGTACAAACAACCGTGTTGCTGGTTCCGAAGTCGATGACAATCATATCAGTGAACAGTTAACAGTGAGCAGTGAACAGTATTTGTAGGGTGTGTGACGCGATGTAAGATATATTTACGTAGTTACAATGTAGATAAGCGCGTCACGCACCAAGGCTGGTATCGTAATTTTATAAGTATTGATTTTTTTAACGCAGAGAAATATGGAGGGAAACGCAAAGAAACGCTGAGATTTATTTCCCCTTGTCCCCTTGTCTCCCCATCCCCCTATCTCCCTCCTCCCGGAAGTGTCCG
>CAKZYM010000798.1 GCA_937884685.1 uncultured Calothrix sp. | reverse complement strand
AGTAAGCCTGAAGTACACCTAGAAACCTCACCCCTAACCCCTCTCCTTGTTAAGGGAGAGGGGAAAGAAGCAAACTGTACCTCAGTTGTTTGATAAACGCTATAAGTAACTAAGTAAAATTAAATATAAAATTTCACCCTCAGTCCCTCTATTAAGGAAAGGGAAGTTGGAGACAGTGTAAAATTTTATCTTATATTTAGGGAGCATCCCAATTTTGAACAAATATTTTACCCAACACCCGCTTATGGGTGCAGCTTTGTAAATGTAGCTCCAGGCTTTTAGCCTGTGGGCTTTTTGCAAAATTGGGATGTTCCTTATATTTAATTATGTCTACCTACTTATCTGAAGACCTATGTTTAAAGACTCATCTTTAAATTCTATAGATATAAGATTATTTCAAAAACAAGATGCAGAGCAGATAGCAAGATTATTTCATCAAACAGTACGTGAAGTTAATATTAACGATTACTCAACCAATCAGGTAAAAGCATGGGCACCAGATGATGTTAATTTTAGAAATTGGGTAAGTGTTTGCTCGGAAAAGTTTACTTACGTAGCTGATGACAAGGGTATAATCGCTGGTTTTGGTGAGTTAGAATCAGATGGACACATAGACTGTTTCTACTGTAATAAAGATTATCAACGAATGGGTGTAGGCAAGAAGATTTACTATGCAATTGAAGCTAAAGCTTATCAATTAGGAATACACCGTTTATATACCGAAGCTAGTATTACTGCTAAACCGTTTTTTCTACGCATGGGTTTTTCAATTATAAAGAAACAGCAGGTAGAATGTAGGGGAGAAAGCTTTATAAATTACGCAATGAAAAAAGATATCACTGCATAATGGAAAAAAAATTGTTACAACAGATGTAGCGTTTATAAAGAATTTATCAGAATTGAGAAATCTTAAAGCTGATATATTTTGACTTAGAATAGAATGCTTTCAAAAACCATCTACTACAGAAATCAGGAGCCATCACAGGTAATCTACCATGCAGTTACCTATAAAAATTGATGAATTAAAAGAAGCTGTTATCAGAAACTCTAAAAGTAGCGAGTGCGTTTATTACTTAGATACCAATACTGGAAAAATTGTTATAGAAACTGGGGAAGGTGACCCCATGGATATTGATGGTAATTTTCTGTATTTAGATGGTTATCTTATAGAAGAATATCCTGATAAAAAAAGATTTATTAGGTTATCATCAAATGAATCTGGTAATGACTATCATGATATGCAAGCATTTATCTCCACTATTCATAGTAGATGGCTTCGCAATAAGTTAGAAAAGACAATTGATAGCTATAAAGCATTTCAACGTTTTCAAGAAATTTTGCAACGAGAAACACAAAAATATCAATGGTCGAACTTTAGAAACAAACAGCTTGAAAGAAGTGTTTTGCAATGGCTAAAGTCTAATGGAATAGAAGTTGAAAAATGAGAATAAGGGGACAAGGTGAAAAAATTTTAGATTTTGCGGAAACTTGACGGGGAGATGTTCTTCCCGTCAAAGTTTCCAAGACGGATTTTGGATTTTGGATTTTGAATGGTTTCAAGCAAGAAAGTTGGAACTACTGCTAACTGTTTACTGTTCACTGATTAAGGGTAAACTCCTGGTGTTTTGAGAATTTCTCGCTGAGATGCAGTTAAATCTGTAAAATCTTCGGGGTTGTAGTAATTTCTCAGCCAAGCATATGAACCGGGAGAATATTTGTAAAATAATGTTCTGCGTTCGTTTTTTCCTTTCCAGGGAAGGGTTCCGTGAGATAGCGCTTCAGTAAATATAATGGCACTTCCAGCTTTTACGGTAACTGATTTTACGATATCCTTGGGAGACTCTAAGTTAAGCCATTCTTGGGGACAAGCTAAATTGCTTTTATGACTACCAGGAATACAAGCAAATCCCCCGTCACCGGGATATACGTCATTTAATTCATAAGCAACAGCGAGCAAACCATTGTAAATTCTGCCATTTCGGAACGAGTAATACTGGGTTGGGTCGTAGGGAGTTCCCCCACCGTGTAAATTACAGCCGATAGGGCCTAAACCTTCACGAATAATATGAAGATAATCATGGTCTAAGCGAAATTTTCCCCCTAATAATTCAGATAAATAAGGAATTATGGGAGGATTATCAATCAAACTTAGGAAAGGTTTTCCCCATGAAAGCAAAGCATCAAAACGTAGCTTAGACGCTTCAGGTTGATTTTTGATAGCTACTTGCTTATTCACCAGTTCCTTCAAATCTAAAACTTCCTTGTCGCTAAGAACATTCTCAACAACTAAAAACCCTTGTAAATCAAATAAATAACGTTCGGATTCATTCATATAAATTGGGGATTGGGCATTGGGGATTGGGCATTGGGCATGGGAAGATGCGGAGACAAGAAGAAAAATAACTCCTAACTCTCAATCTAAAATCCAAAATCCAAAATCCAAAATCCAAAATTAAATAACTCCTAACTGTTCACTGTTAACTGATAACTGTTCACTGACAACTGATAACTGTTCCAAAGACCTATCGCGATATTTTCCGTATCTTTCGCGTTTGTTCTTTATTTTCACTCCTAAGTCCGGCAATATACCGAAGTTGGGGGGCATTGGTTGGAAGTGTTTGGGAGATGCTGAACTGATAAAGTCGAATAAAGCCCCCATCATTGTTGTGTTTGGAATGGTTAATGGTTCTTTTCCTAATGCAATTCTGGCTGCGTTTGTTCCTGCTAGCCAACCTCCGGCTGATGCAGCAGTGTATCCTTCTGTACCAATTATTTGTCCGGCTGCTAGCAAGTTGGGACGTGATTTGAATTGCAAGGTAGGAATCATTAATTGGGGTGCATTAATAAAGGTGTTACGATGCATTACTCCTAATCGCACAAATTCGGCGTTTTCTAAACCGGGAATCATCTGGAATATCCGCTTTTGTTCTCCCCAACGTAAGTTTGTTTGAAAACCCACCATGTTCCACAGCTTTCCAGCTTTGTCTTCTTGACGTAACTGGATAACAGCATAAGGACGTGGTTTTTTGACTTCTTCTCCTTCTGGAATTTCTGGGGGAGGAGCATCCGAACCCCATCCAGCAGTGGAAGGAGGAGTCAAACCCACTGGTTTGAGAGGGCCATAACGCATGGTGTCTTCACCGCGTCTTGCTTGTTCTTCGATGGGTAAACAAGCTTCAAAAAATTTAGCGTTTTCTCTTTCAAAGCCTTTTAATTCAACTTGTTCTGCGTCACGCAATTCCGACCAAAATTTCAGATACTGCTCTTTATTCATGGGACAATTAAGGTAAGCTGCTTCCCCTTTGTCGTAACGAGATGCCATGAAAGCAACATCATGATTAATGGATTCTCCCACAACAATGGGACTGGCAGCATCAAAAAAGCTGAGATATTCCATCCCGGTGAAACGACGTAAATCTTCAGCTAAATCGGGACTTGTAAGAGGCCCAGTTGCTAAAACTACAATACCCTCCGGAATTTCTCGTAACTCTTCGCGGCGAAAGTCTATTAAAGGATGACTGGCGAGAGTTTCGGTTAAATCTTGACTAAATACACCTCTATCAACCGCTAAAGCTCCACCAGCAGGTACTTTATGTTCGTCAGCTTTGGAAATCACGATAGAATTGAGACGACGTAACTCCTCATGCAGCAAACCGGCCGCTCTGTCACTAGCCATTGCTCCGAAAGAATTGCTACATACCAATTCCGCTAAATGTTCTGTGTGATGCGCTCCCCCAAAACGTGTGGGACGCATTTCATAAAAAATTACCGGAATTCCAGCTTGAGCAATTTGCCAAGCTGCTTCAGTTCCAGCTAATCCACCACCAATTACTGTTATAGGGTTCATGTTT
>CAKZYM010000797.1 GCA_937884685.1 uncultured Calothrix sp. | reverse complement strand
TTGGCCCAATTCCCAGATTGCAATATATTTTTGTGAGCAGAGAAAATGATTACTGTTGGTATGCGCTTTCGGAAGACACAAAGCAGATTCCAATTTACGATAAAGCTTTGACTGGGATAATAACTGGAATTGAGGTTAATAAAAGAGTAGAAACTTCGTTTGGTGAAACAGAAAAAACCGATTTATATATTCTCGCGGATAAGCCTTATGTTATTCGTTCGGGAAGCGATTCTTATTTTTCCAAAGGTTTACTGTTGTCCTTGGATAAACTCAGCGCTGAAGAATTACAGCATCCACTGACGATTACAGTTGAACCTGGAGAGAAAAAGATTGTTTTTTGTAATCTCTACAATCCAGCAACTTACAGGAGCATAGATGTAAATTGGGAGGAGCATAGAGAAATTAACTGGCAAGTCTTAGGGCAAAATGTCAGTTTAAAAATTAATCATAAAACACAATCTGTTCCGAAGTTTACAACCGCACAATTGCGCGAAAATTTAATTGCTCAATCTGATAAATATTTGAGTCTTTTGAATTGGACTAACGAACAGGGAAGAGAGTATTTGCAGCAAAGATATCAAAAACGTTCGCGTCAACAATTAACTGATACAGAGCTTTTGAATTTTATTGAATATTTGAAGTTACAGCCTCAGAGCTTGTAATTCTTGATAAAAAGGAATAAGGAATAGGGCGTGTTTTCAAACTCAATTAGCCCGCAGGCTAGAAGCCTGGGGCTATAGATACAAAGCCTACCTACGTAGGCTAAATCTTAGTAGCCCACTATTGGTGGGCTTCCTTTTTGTAGCCGCACCCTTATAGGGTGACGGCGAGTTTGAAAACACACCCTAGGGAGAGATTCTTAGAGTAGCGAGTAACGAGTAGCGATGATATTTGACTTGCTACTTATTACTTGCTACTTGCTACTTATTACTTGTTACTTATTACTCGCTCAACGTACCCGACAGAATTTTCTATCGTTATCATCTTTGGGATTTTGCCAAGAGTAAGCAAAATGGCTGACCCCTTTAATATATGGCTTGTATTGACTTAAAGCTTGCATTTGTTTTTCTAAGGGTGGACGATTGCTGATGGATTTACCCCAAGCACCGGCTAAGGCTGGAATGACTTGAGTTCCCGGTTTAGCTGTATTTATGACTCGCTTTACCTGAGAAACAATGCAGTTACTGGTACCGCATTTTCCGTAAGCCATTGGATGCCATTCTAAAGAATTGGAAAATCTATCCCAAGGTTGTAAACGCGAATCATAACCTTTTCCTACTGTTTTATTTCCACCAGGGAAAAATACTACTCCTGCGGGAACTCCTATTTGTTGGGCTGGATAAGCTGCGAGTGCGACAAAATCCAGAATACCTTGCATCGCGTGAGCTACGGAGAGTTGCCACAGTTCTGATTGCAGTAGAGGTTGTCTTTCTTGTGGAGACCTGATTGCTTTTTGTTCTATGGGTGGAGTACGACCTTGCCATAAGGGTTCTCCTTCTTGAGGATACTGTTCGTCAAGTTTAGCTATATCTGATGATGTAACATATCCCTTGGTTAAAAATAGCCGAATCAACCCCAATCCTTTATTATTCAGCGCTCGTTGAAATAATGCTTGTTGAGTCGATTTGCTATACAACCACAAATCTGTAACTCTGCTAGCAATGGAATCTTTACCTGCTTGACGTGGGTAGCGGACGTAGTCAAATAAAATACCGTCAGGACGACGGCGCATTACTTCTGTGACCATCTGGTAGTAGTCACGCTTAGCTTGTAAGTTATAGGGGTCAACAAATACTTGAGAGCCGTTATCGACCACGTAGAGGCTAGTTTGACCTTTTCCATTTCTGGCGATCGCCTCTTCTCTGTCTTTACGACGAGCGTAGGTATAGCCGAAGTTAGTAGTAAACATCCAAGAGTATACTTTTAGACCGCGCTCGCGTCCTTTTTGAATGCTTTGCGCTAATAAATCGGTATTTTCTTGACCTTTACCACGAATTACAGAAGGCCATACTGTACGATTCGAGTTTTTCGGTAGCAACACTCGTCCATCGTAAAAAGTTTCGATATAAACCTGGTTGTAGCCTTTGTTAACAACATTATCCATTATTCTGTCAAGCGCCCCTGCTCTAACATCACAGGGATACAAGCGTATCCAGATTGCTTGGACTTGAGGCCACGTGCGTCTGCGACAGTCACTTACAGCTTGTGAGTGCTGTCTTACCAATTGTCGGTAACGATTTGCGGCCTGTTGATTACCTTTTTGTGCTGACAAACGCAACTTTTCTTTTTTCTTGGCTGCGGTAGATGATATGTGACAGTACCTGGTTACTTGTGCGTTTGCTGGCTGACTTTTAAGGTAGGGCAGAAACAGAGTTGTACTGAAAATTACTGCAAATAGTTGTCGTAAAATTAACTTTGGCTTTGCGACATTCAAGGCACGCTTAGACATACTCACTTGTAAAATTAAAAAAATAACCAAAAAGTAACCAACCCCAATACACTTCTATCAGGTAACGTGTATTCTATTACATAATTTTGCGATAGGAGCTTAGAAGGCTATATTTTAAAGACTTTATTATTCCTATTTCTGTTGCTGTATATCAATATTCGATTTTATTCAAAATGTCAATATTTCCTACATCAACTAATGGCATGTTTGCTTTGTTGTTGCTAGCAGATACAGTAATATCAACAGCTAGATTTTACACTTCAACGATTTGGAAGTTAAGTCGGCTGCTGTATTTTTCTCTTACTAATAAAATTGAAAATACACCAAGCATTAATGCTTAAGATGAAAATTAATGCAAATAAAAAGTAATCGAGAATAAATCGAAAATAATAAAAATTTAATTAAAATTTAATGTTTATTTTACGGGTACTCATGAAAATTAATTTTTTGTTAAGGTTAGTAATTGTTTTTTACTCCGAACTACTAACCATTAACAAATAAATTTATATAGAAACTAAGCACCACGTCTGAGTGCGTTTTCTACTTGCTTAAATTCTTTTTCCAAGCGATTTTTTAGCTTTTCAGGTACGGGACGATTTGGGTAAGAACTGTAATGTCCTGCTAAAGAATTAAGAGCGGTTCGCATGGTAGTAAAAGAACTCAGACCCGAAACAGATGCATTCCGCTGATAGCGAGCGGCAAATTCGTTAATCTTTTTACGAGCTTCTGCTTGAGATTCTGCTTTATTTGGAGCATCATCTGGTGCATCTAAAGCTTCTCTCAATACGCTGACTATATTAAGAGTATCTTGTTGGTAATCCCCAGTTAGTTCCGAACCACCAGAACATCCAGTTAAACCTATGACTACAACTAAGACTAAAGCAAGTAAACGTGACCAATAGCGTTTCATAAGCATATTTTGTGAACAAATACTTAAATCAATGTCTATCGTATCTCGTATTTGTATCCTAGGGATCATTCTTGAGCAGTGAACAGTTATCAGTGAACAGTTATCAGTTATCAGTTATCAGTGAACAGTTATCTCACATGAAATGATTTTCCCTATTCTTCTAACTCAATCGCTACTCGCTACTTACTACTTACTACTTGCTACTTGCTACTTGCTACTTACTACTTGCTATTTGCTACTCACTACTCCCTCATACAATGTATTCCGCTGTTGATATGGTCTTCCCAAAGCAGAAATAGTATTTTGAAGAGTTTCAATTTCCATGCAAGTTCCACCTACAGCACCAGCCATTGTGGTAATATGCTCTTCCATTAACGTACCGCCGATATCGTTACAACCACAATTTAAAGCCTTAGCTGCCCCTTCAATACCCAGTTTTACCCAACTAGGTTGATGGTTCGATATCCAATTACCTAAATAAATTCTGGCTACAGCGGTAAGTAAAAGTGATGAATTTAGCTCCGGTTGGTCGCGTCCAACACGACTTCGTAAAGGTTTTGGTGCTTCTTGACCAACAAATGGTAGCAAAATAAACTCGGTTATCCGAGATGGATAAGCTTTCTCTACAGCTGTTTTTTGTAAGGTTCGCAATTTTTCTAAATGTCCAATTTGCTGTTCTACGGTTTCGATATGTCCCGATAACATGGTGCTGGTTGTGGGTAAACCCAATTTATGAGCAGTGCTAACAATTTCTAACCAAGTTGCTGTATTGGTTTTTTCGGGACAAAGGATACGTCTGACTTTATCATCTAGTATTTCTGCTGCGGTTCCTGGCATTGAACCAACACCAGCATCTTGTAAAGCTTCTATAACTGCTGCATAACTTAAACCATCAATATTGGCGATAAACTGCACTTCTTGGGGGGAAAAAGCATGAAGGTGTAATTGGGGAAATTCTTGTTTGATAGTTTCGACTAATTTGAGATAGTAAGTTAAAGATTTACCATCAATTTTTGCTTCGGGGTTTAATCCACCTTGCATACAGATTTCCGTGGCACCTCTTTTTACAGCATCTGTAGTTTTTTCTAAAATTTGCCCCCAATCTAACCAGAAAGCACCTTCATCACCTTTATCTCTTCGGAAAGCGCAGAAACTACAGTGCTGTTCGCATATGTTAGTAAAATTAATATTGCGATTGATTATATAAGTTACGGTATCTCCGGCTTGGGAAAATCGTAGTTTATCGGCTGTTGTATAGATAGCATCTGTAACATGTTTGTCGGTTTGTTTTAATAATTTAATTCCTTCTTCAGGAGATAAATCATAGCCTTCTAAGGCACGTTCAAGAATTGTACTGACCGTACTTTTCACAAGATTTTTCACAGGAATATATTGAAAAATAGCGTTTATCAAAAATTAAGTCATATATTTTATTGTTGCAGGAAATATCGATTTGTTACCTAAATGACCTGAATAAAGTTCATTAATGTATAGACATTGGGTAAAAGTAGTCGAAAGATTTTCATTCAACACCCGAAAATTATCGAGAAATCAAAAACGCTCAATTGTCATAACCTATTACGTATTCTGAAAAACCAAATTTAAAGCATAATAACTAGAAGCACATTTCGGGCATATTTTTTTCTTCATGAGTATCATTCAACCGAAGAATCTTTTATCAGTGCCAAGCGGTTCTTTACAGATTCCAAGATTACCAACTAGAGCAGGTCTTAAAAATCACACTATACTGTTCTCGTTGGTTATTCCGACTTACCTTGAAGCCGGTAATATCAATAAAATCGTTAGAACATTAACTAGCTTGCTTGATAAAAGCATACCGGGAGATTATGAACTAATCATAGTTGATGATGATAGCCCTGATGGTACTTGGGAAGTAGCTTTATCTATGACTTCAGAATTTCCGCAGTTACAGGTAATGCGACGCAAAAACGAACGAGGTCTGTCTTCGGCTGTAATTCGGGGGTGGCAAAATTCTCAGGGACGAATATTAGGTGTAATTGATGGAGATTTACAGCATCCACCCCACATATTGCTGCGACTATTAAATGCGATTGAAACAGGAGCAGATTTAGCTGTAGCAAGTCGTCATGTAGATGGTGGTGGAGTAAGTAGCTGGAGTTTTATTCGGCGTTTGTTATCTCGCGGCGCTCAATTGTTAGGATTAATTATACTGCCACGAGTCACTGGTAGAGTTTCCGACCCTATGAGTGGTTATTTTATGGTGCGTCGTAGCTGCTTAGATGATATAACTTTTAATCCTATAGGCTACAAAATTCTCTTAGAAGTTTTAGGGAGAGGAAGAGTAAACGAAATCGCTGAAGTTGGTTATGTATTTCGGGAACGTCAAGATGGAGAAAGCAAAGTGAGTTGGAAGCATTATCTTGACTATATACGTCACTTAATAAGATTACGTTTTTCCTCAGAAAGTATAGAACAGTTTAGTCAGCGATTAGGTTTTCCTATTGGCAAATTTATCCGCTTTGGTTTAGTGGGTTTGAGTGGAGTTTTTGTAGATATGGCAATACTTTATTTACTCAGCGATTCTAGTACTTTAGCTTTTCCTTTAACTCGCAGTAAAATTATTGCGGGAGAGGTTGCAATTTTTAATAATTTCTTGTGGAATGATGCTTGGACTTTTGCTGATGTTTCAACAAAACAACAAGGTGCAAAACAACGTTTAAAGCGATTCTTGAAGTTTAATATTATTTGTTTGGCAGGTTTAGCAATCAATGTTTTGGTGTTAAATTTAGTGTTTAATTTTGTGGTTTCAAATCGTTATATTGCCAATTTAATTGCTATTGCTGTTGCTACTGTGTGGAATTTTTGGGTAAACCTGAAACTAAGTTGGCGAGTAACTCAGGTAAAGTAAATTAGAAATCGGTGTTGAGAATAGGAAATTTTTAATCTAATTAATCTAACAAAAAGTAATTTTACTCATTTAGTGGTAAATATGCTGTATATAAGACTTCTATGCGACTTGAAAATACAACAATGAATTCTTCTCAAAAAAAAGAAAATTCATTTAATCAATTAATACTTTTATCAGTATGGATATTAGTTGGTACTGTTTTACGTTTTACTAATTTATCTAGCAAACCACCTTGGATTGATGAATTTGCCACAATTGTATTTAGCTTGGGTAATAGTTTCCAGGTAATACCATTAAATGAAATTATCAGTATTGATAGTTTATTACAACCGCTGCAAATTAATCCTAATTTTGGTGTTCAAGAAGTATTGCAAAAATTACTCACAGAAGATATTCATCCTCCGGTTTATTTTGTCTTATCTCATTGGTGGATATCTCTATGGTCTGGACAAGATTTTTTATCTCACAATTTGATATTTACAGCCCGTAGTATCAGTGCAATATTTGGTATTCTCTGTATTCCATCGATTTACGGGTTAGCATGGCTAAGTTTTCGTTCTGCTTTAGTCGCGCAATTAGCCGCTGCATTTATGGCCGTATCTCCCTACGGTATTTTTTTATCCCAAGAAGCTCGTCATTACACTTTAGGAAGTTTATGGGTAATTGCTTCTCTATGTTGTTTAGTAGTTGCAGTTCGACAGATTCATCAGCAAAAATCTTTACCAATTACTGTTGCTATCTTATGGTTTATCGTTAATGCACTAGGAATTTCAACTCATTACTTTTTTAGTCTTATTCTCTGCGGTCAGGCTATAGTTTTGATGAAATACTGGCTTAAAGCTGAATCTAGAATTACTAATCTAAAATTGTGGTGGACAATTTATGCTGCTGTTATCGGTACAATTGCTACTGGTTTATTTTGGTTAAATTTATTTTTATCTAATCGCTATACCGGACAATTAACCCAGTGGATAAAAAATGATGAAACTAATTTTTTAACTTTACTCAATCCTATTTTTCAATCTTTAGCCGGTTGGATTACAATTATTTCTTTACTACCAGTTGAATCATCTAATATTAGCGTGGTAATTGCTTCTGGTTTAGTGATGATTATTTTCTTTGTTTGGGCAATACCAATTTTAATTCGTAATTATAAAATTCAGTATTCATCACCTAATAATCATTTAATGATTCAGACATTTAGCGGAGTTCTGCTAACTATAATCGCTTTATTTCTTATAATCACTTATTTTTTTGGTATAGATATTACCAGAGGCGCTCGTTACAACTTTATTTATTTTCCTGTTGTAATATTATTGTTAGCAGCTATACTTGCTAGTTGTTGGAATCAAAATAAATCAATTAGTCCAGCTTTTACCCGATTCCGAATTAATGGAAAAACCGCTGTAACTTTGATGTGGATAATGGGTTTTCTGAGCGGTATTACAGTTGTATCTAATCTGGGTTATCAAAAATATTATCAACCCGATTTATTAGTTCCCATCATCGAAAAAGTATCAGAAAATAAACCAGTTTTAATCACTACTACTCATCGCAGCTTAGCGCAAACTGGCGAAATTATGGGTATCGCGAAACAACTTCAAGCTAGCAATTCTCAAGTTAAGGCTCAATTTTTACTTATTCCTGAAAATCAAAAATCCGACACTGCTGCAAAAAAACTAATCGAAGAAATACAAACATTACCACGACCCTTCGACCTGTGGTTAACAAACTTTCGCACAGCTGAGAAAAATTCTTTAACTACTTTACCTTCTTGTATTCCCGATACTCAAAACTTAACATCAGTTGATGGATATGAATATAAAATTTTTCATTGTGAATAAATTATATTAGGGCATAGGAGTAGGTTGGGTTAGACGCACAACAATATTAAATAAGCAATGAATAATTTGCCCTTTTTGCGTCGTAACCCAACATCGTGTTATTCACTCGTATGTAATCATATTTATCTGCAATCATAATGTTGGGTTACGACACGATTAAGGTAGATTTTCGTTACAGATTCAAAAATTTTTTCGTGTCTAACCCAACCTACTTACTACTAACTCTTAATTCTTAACTCCTAACTCCTAACTTTCTTAAAACCTGCTATAGTTCGCAAATTCTGAGTACGAATTAAATCGATGAAATTTAAGGTAGAACGCTTTTCAATTTTTGCAACAGTTTCGATTGCTCTTAAAAGGTATTCTGCTGCTTCGACTTCTGAATGACCTCGACGTTTTATCAAATTAATAGCAGCCATATCAGCAGCGATTTCTGACTCTTGGGAACGATTTCTACGGTACATGCGGAGAATAGCAATAGTACTTAATCCACCTGCTGCAACTACTCCCACTGCATCACCTTGAACCGATTCTATCAAACCACCAAAAAGTCCAAGTAACGCCACACCTTGATATATATTTGGCTTAAACCACTCTACCGCAACTAACCAACTAACGGTACGCAGCAGCAATAAATCCCGTTGTTGTTTCGCAAGATTGCGCCATAAATCGAAGTTAATATATATTGGTCTTTCTCGATGCCAAGGTAATGGAAACGATACATCAATTACCTTTATTTGTTCGGGTTTACTAATTATTTTTACTGAACCTCTAGCGGTCGCGGGCATCAAATCTGACAAACGACGAATTTCTACCTTTGGTTCCATAATTGAGAATTGAGAATTGGTAATTGGGCACAAATACCTGTTTTTATATGTGAGTTCAAAAATCTAATTTTGGTCAAAGATAATTAAAATACTGATAAAAAATAGCACTAATGATTTATTTTGAATCAATGAAACTTGATAGCGCAATCTCAAACTATTACAAATTCTCGATAAATGTCCGATATTTTAGTTGCTAAGATTTCTTGCCTTACTTAAAAATGCTTAGCAGAAAATAGTAAAGTAAAATTACCGGCTTTCCAATTCCCGATTCCTGATTTCCCATTCCTAATCCCCTAATACTAATTTTTATGGATGTTTTTGCCAAAGTAGCTCCTCAATGGACAAATCAAGCTACTCATGCTTTTGAATTTTGCTGTCCGAAGTGTGGCTCATCTAGTCGAGAAGCTGAAAAGGTTTGGTTAAATAGATACGCACCTGTAATCACTGAAGGGTATGGTCGTAAATGGCAAGAATTTTATTATTGTAAATGCTCTCATGTATGGTGGGCTTGGAATAACGATAGACCACCTGCTGATAATCTTAAATCTCATAGAGATAACCCCATCTGATACAGACGGGGTTGCATTGTAGAGACATGCTATATAACGTCTCAATTATTTTCGCTCTACTACTGTAACTAAATAATTCAGATTAGAACTTGAAGGTTGTACGCAATGTACCAACGTAAACGGTATCGTTATTGTCGTCATGCTCTGGGTTAAAGATTACCAATAATCCAGGAGTAACAGCAATTTTATCGTTAAGCTTCATCTTGTAAAGACCTTCTAAGTGATAGGAGGTATCAGAATCTGTTGTGACACCATTACCACCAGTAACTTTAGGAGGTTGACCAAAGATAACACCCAAGGTGTTTCCTTTAGCACCGAAATCTTTCATTCCCAAGGTCGCAGCCCAGTATTCAATATCTGCTGAATCGTTACCATTAACTTCATTCGCATCAGCAAAACCATACCAGCCACCAAGCATCATTTTTTTTCCTAGTCTTAGGTTTGCTTGTACTCCATAGTGGTTGGAGGTTGTAGCACTACCGATTGGGTCTACAGCGTTAAGACTACCAGTACTTCCGGTTAAATTTTCGCTACCATTGCTATCATAACGACGCACGTAGGTAAAACCTAAACCTAAAGATTTTGTAGGACTAAATTCAATTTGACCTAAAGCAGCATTGTCTCCTCTGAAAATACCTTGACCACCAGTAGGTGTATTGGCATCATCGCTTGTATAAGCTGCACTCACTTTTATCGGAGACTTCTTACCACCAATGGTAGCTGTAATACCAGCGTCACCGCTTGCAGCACGGTAGATAGGACTGAAACGTCCGTAACGGGAGATAGCACCACCACCACTGCTCTTGAACAGAGGATTAAATACGTTAACGTTGTCGTTTAGGTCGGCTTCGTTAGCGTCAATTTTGACCTTAACACCCTTAATAGGCATGAAGGTATAGTTTAATTCAGTAAGTTCAAAATCATTACCGTTATCACCATCAAAACCCAAACGGGTCATCTTGGTTCCAGTAATGCTAGGTCTACCACTGCTGCTGCTACCATTATCGAAATTAGGAGTGTTGCGAGCTTGCAAACGAACTCTCAATTTATCTTTACCGGTAAAGCTGGTATCAAAGTTTAAACGAACGCGGTTAGACAAGATGATATTGTCTTCCACATCATTAGTGCTACCTGCTTGATTATCACCAAAAGCTCCAGATACGGCAAATATTGCTTCACCCTTCAATTTAGTGGTAGTAGAAAACTGATTGCTTTCTAATTCAGCAGCACGGGATTCTAAAGCATCTACACGACCGCGTAGAGTAGCCAATTCTGCACCGTACTCTTCTTGCAAACGCTTCAAGGTTTCCAAATCACCGGAACCAACTTGTTCAGTTGCGATCGCAATTAATTCGTTCATCCGATCCAAACAAGCATTCAAACCAGCAGCGAATTCAAAACGAGTTAAAGCACGGTTTCCACGGAAAGTACTGTTGGGATAACCAGCAATACAACCGTAGCGCTCGACTAATGATTGCAATGCTTGGAAGGCCCAATCTGTTGGCTGTACGTCGGAAAACTGGGAAACGGATGTTACCTGACTGATTTTATCGGATTGTCCAGATAGCTCCGCAACAGAAGTGGTTTTTTCGGTTGCTTCACCAGCGAATGCGCTGTTAGCAGCGAAAAATGTTGCAGCAAGTACCACTGGACTCAGTTTGAAAACGTTCCAGAAAAGCTTTGTCATTTTTTCTCTCACTCACACCTACCGTTTAAACCAACACAAAATTATTCGTTTTTCTTTTACGAATATTTTCTGATGATTGTTGTATTAAATTTAAGTTCATGAATAGTGTTTAAAACAAGTAAACCAATACACTTTTTACTTATTTATTCTTTATTTATCTATATATTGTAGGGATAATAACGTTTATAGGATATTCATGTTTAAGTACTGTTTAAGGTTTTATAGCAAATTTTTAGATAAAATGAGGTATTTTTAATCACGTTATATATTATTGATTAAAGGATAAAAAAACTCGATATCCTCAAGATACCGAGCCTCTTTTTTCATTAATTAACAATCTGGTGATTTGTCCCATTAATTCCGACTGGTGTAGAGACGTAAAATTTTACGTCTCCCAAAGGTTTTAGGAAAAACAAACCCATCAGAACTAACGAAAAAGGTAGGTTGGGTTGAGGGACGTTCACCGCAGGTGTGCCTTCGGCACGACCC
>CAKZYM010000796.1 GCA_937884685.1 uncultured Calothrix sp. | reverse complement strand
AGGAACTCGTAGGAGCAGAAAGTAACAGAAAGACTTCGGAGACAATTTACATTCTTTTACATAGTTGGGTTTATTTATAGCGTTTCCCAGTCTATTGAGATACCTCACCCCCAACCCCTCTCCTTATTAAGGAGATAAAGCATAGTAAAGCATAGCTTTATCGAGGTGAGGTAATCGCTGTAGCTCAGTTGCTTGCGGAAACTCTATATACCGACTTGCTTAATTATTCACTGTTCACTGTTCACTGTTCACTGTTAACTGTTCAAGGAAGCCAAGGATATTGACGGAAATCTGGCTTACGCTTTTCTAAGAATGCTTGTTTTCCTTCACTTCCTTCTTCGGTCATGTAATAAAGTAAAGTGGCATTTCCAGCGAGTTCTTGTAGACCAGCTTGTCCATCGCAGTCAGCATTGAAAGCTGCTTTTAAACAGCGAATTGCTATGGGGCTTTTTTCTAAAATTTCCTGTGCCCATTGAATACCCTCAGCTTCTAATTGCGTTACAGGTACAACAGTATTCACTAACCCCATATCTAAAGCTTGTTCAGCGCTGTACTGACGACACAAAAACCAGATTTCCCGAGCTTTTTTCTGTCCGACGCAACGGGCTAAATAACTCGCACCAAAACCACCGTCAAAACTACCAACTTTTGGCCCGGTTTGTCCGAAAACTGCATTATCAGCAGCAATTGTCAAGTCACAAATTAAATGTAAAACGTGTCCTCCACCGATTGCATAACCCGCAACCAAAGCAATTACAACTTTGGGCATGGAACGGATTAAGCGCTGTAAATCCAACACATTTAAACGGGGAGTTCCATCATCATCGATATATCCGGCTTTTCCCCTCACGCTTTGGTCACCACCAGAACAGAAAGCATATTTACCGTCAGTATGAGGTCCCGCACCAGTAAGTAAAACTACGCCAATACTAGAATCTTCGCGAGCATCGCAAAACGCTTGGTAAAGTTCAAAAACAGTTTTAGGACGGAAAGCATTGCGTTTGTGGGGACGGTTGATGGTAATTTTCGCAATGCCATCGGCTTTATGATAAAGAATATCTTCGTAGGTTTTGGCGGTTTGCCAGTTGATTTGCATTATTTGATAATTGCTAATGGGTAATTGGTGAAGCAGCGCAGTCTTGGGGGTTTCCCCCATGAGCGACTGCTGAACCCGAAGGGTGATGGGTAATGAATTGACCCTAGCTTGAGAATTTTATCGTAGTGTGGGGACTTGAGACCAATTTTGAATTGATGTGAATTCCAATAAAGAAATTAGTAAAATAATCCAAGGTAAGTTTAAATTTGATACGAAAAAAGATATTTGGGATTATCAAAATATTCTGAAAACAGTCAGTGGATTTTCAATTGAGCAAGCGCGTAAAGTAGAAAAAATTTTAGAAGCAAATTTTGGAGAATCAAGAACACAGCCTGAATGGGAAGTTATTGATAAGGTTGAACATATTATTAATGAGCGTACACATTTATTTGTAGGACGTTGTAAAGAAACTCAAGCCTTAGACAACTTTTTGTCTGAAAATTCAAGTGGTGTAATGTTGATGACTGCTGAGGCTGGTTTTGGAAAAACAACACTCTTAGCTAATTGGTTAAAATCACGACAAAAGAATAACTGCTTTATTGCTTACCATTTCTTCTCACAAGGTAACGGTAAAACTCGCTCTGCTAAAAGTGCTTATCGGAATTTATTACGGCAACTGTATGATTATTACGAAATTTACCACGAACAGCTGCCCAGCCAAGTAGATGAGTTGAGAGCAGCGTTATACAACATATTAAAAGAACGTGGTGCTAGGGAAGACAAAATTTTAGTTATTCTCATAGATGCTTTAGATGAATTAGAAGACGTTGATATTCTTTTTTCAGTACCCTTTCCTACTCCTCTACCTAATAACGTGTTTGTTATTGGTTCAGCCAGAGCTTCAGAAGCAGAAGAGCCGAAATATTTAGAAAATTGGATAGAACAATCGCGAAAATTATACCTTAAGCGCTTACCTAAAATTGCACTTGCTGAGTGGTTGAAACAAACCGGTAAGGGAGAGTTAGCAACATTTGCTGATGATAATAATTTTATAACTCAACTTGATGAAATAACTGAAGGCTTTCCGCTTTACCTAAGTTATTTAACTGATGAATTGAGTTATGCAGCCAAACAGGGAAACGACATTCCTAGAGTTTGGAACTTGGAAACAGGAAAAGAGGAATTCAGTATCGGTAATAGTGATATGGTATGGTCTACTACAGCTATTCCCAAGCAAGAATTAGTAATTTTTGGATCGCAGGATGGAACTATTAGCATTTGGAATGTAAAAACTAGGCAGAAAGAATATAGCTTCCAAGCTCACACTAATTCAGTACGTGCTGTATGTGTCACCTCTGATGGGGAACGAATAATTTCTGTTTCAGAAGATAAAACTCTTAAAATTTGGAAGGTAGGAAGCTGGGAAAATGAAGCTACTATTAATGCTCATACAGGTTCGGTTCTCGCAGTCGCAGTTACTTCTGACGGAACAAAAATAATTTCTGCTTCGGGAAGTACTATTTATAATTTACTTTCAAATGATTACACTATCAAAATTTGGAACCTGGAAAGGTGTGTAAAAAATAGATTATTTAATTTTGAAAACTCAAAAACACCTCATACTAACTCTGTAGAAGTAGTTGATTTTACTTCTGATGGAAAACAGGTAAGGTCTGCTTCAAAAGACGGAAATCTTAAATTCTGGAAAGTGGGAACTTGGGAAAATGAGAAGACCTTGATTGGTAATGTAAATTCAGTATTTACTTTTGGAGATAAACAAAACCAAAAGATTACTAAACTTAAATTTGGCGATATTGAAGAAACTTTTCACAGTATTCGTAGCAGTTTACCTTTTGTTCTTGCTAGCTCTTCTAATAATCATCTTCAAATTTTGTCTTCAGGTGGCGAAAGTATTCAAATATGGGATGCTTCTCTTAGAAAAAAAATTGCCAAATTTACAGGAGAAAGTGAAATTAGATGTTGTGCGATCGCACCAGATAAACAAATAATAGTTTTAGGGGAAGCATCGGGACGTTTACATTTTCTACGATTGTATTTAAAAGAACCATTATAAAGTTAAAAGAAAACCATGACACCCCAAACCACTACCAAACCACCTTTAACTATTCCTCCTCTCGAAAGCGGCGATAAACTTACCCGTGCTGAGTTCGAGCGTCGTTATCATGCGATGCCAAATTTGAAAAAAGCTGAATTAATTGAAGGAGTAGTTTACTTGGCATCACCTTTACGATTTCGCAGTCATGGTAAACCCCATGCACGTATTATGACTTGGCTGGCAACTAAAGAAGCAGCTACTCCCGGAGTTGAAGTTGGAGATAATCCAACAGTACGTCTTGATGCTGATAACGAACCTCAACCTGATGCTTTGTTAAGAATTGAAAATGGCGGACAGTCGCGTATTACTGAGGATGATTATGTTGAAGGTAGTCCGGAATTAATTGTAGAAATTGCAGCGAGTACAGCTTCTTATGATTTACATGAAAAGCTTAAAGTTTATCGACGCAATCAGGTAAAAGAATATTTAGTATGGCGAGTATATGATAATGCTTTTGACTGGTTTCAGCTTCAAGAAGGAAAATATATTCAATTGGAAGGTGATGCTGAGGGGATAGTTCGTTCTCAAGTTTTTCCCGGTCTGTGGTTAGATAAATCAGCTTTATTATCAGGAAATTTAGCTCAAGTTTTAGAAGTATTGCAACAAGGAATAAGTTCTGTGGAGCATCAAAATTTTATCAAATAAACTTAACCTTTAACATTTGACCGAATAAAAATGGTGCGTTACGGCATTATCAAAGTAGTAACTTCTATTTTCAGATATTTTAGCCTTAACACACCCTACAATTAATCCACCATCTTTCCCAAGTTATATTTACGCCATTTTGCATCTGCTTTACGATTGGTAGGTATTTCTAAAACTCGAATTCCAAACTCCGGTAATGGATTTAGTTTTTGACACAATTCTTCCCAGGAGGTAATTAATTTGTATTCAACACCGTAAGTTTTACAAAGTTGCTCAAAATCAATATTTTGTGGAGTTGCAAATAACTCTTCAAAAGGTGGTTCAAATTCTGATATTGGCAGCATTTCAAAGATTCCACCACCGTTATTATTAATTAATACTATTGTTAAATGTCCGATAAATTTATTTCTGCTTAAAAAGCCATTTGTATCGTGGAGTAAAGCTAAGTCACCTGTTAACATGACGCTACTTTGTTGACGATGAGCAATTCCTAAAGCTGTTGATAAAGTTCCATCAATACCGTTAGCACCCCGGTTGAAAAATGGTTTAATACCTAAATTATTAGGTTTCCAGAAAAATTCTACATCGCGCACCGGCATACTATTTGATATAAATATGGGTGTTTGGGGTGGTAAAACTTGAGAAAGCAACCAAGCAGCTTTACCTTCAAATAACTCAGTCTTCTCCATCAAAGTTTTATCAATTTTTTCTCTTACCTGAGTTTCCGTATTCAACCAAGTCTCAAGGTAAGTATTTGTAATTTCATCTTCTCCTTGTCTCCTTGTCCCCTTGTCTCCTTGTCCCCTTATCTCCCCATCTTCCCATCTAATATCTTCCACATTTATCCGTAAATGAATTGTCCTTCCATGTAAAGCATCAAGATTGTGATTCGAGGGTTCAATTATCCAGCGTCGGGGATTGTTTTCGGTTAACCATTTGCGTAATACTTTACTAGTAGGCATTTCGCCAATTTGAATTACCACCTCTGGAGTTAAATTGGTAGCCAAATTTTGATTTCTTAAAATTAAATCGTAGGTGGAAATAATATAAGGATTGAGGGAAGCATGATTTCTAACTGGTGATAATCCCTCTGCTAAAACTGGAAATTTTAAATGAGAGGCAAGTTTTGCGATCGCACTACAATATTCTTGCGGTTGTTGGGTTTGAGCGACTCCAGCAATAATGATTCCTTGTTTAGTTTCTAGCCATTCTTGAGGAATCGCTATGTGGGAATTAGTAATCGAAAGTTGATATTTATTCGTTACTGGTGCAAAAAATTCTTCCCAGCTAAAGTTTGAGAATGATTCTAGGGACGCTTTATTAATATCATTTCCATCACTAATTGGTGGTAAAGGGTCGCGAAACGGTATATTTAAATGTACGGCTCCAGAAACGGGATAAAGTGTTTGTTCAAATGCATATATCGTCGTTTGCCGCAAATAAGCTAACATTTCTATCGTTATCATAGGTATTGCTAGCTCTGCCTGCCAATTGGGATAATTACCAAATAGTTTTAACTGGTCTATTGTTTGTCCCGAGTGACAATTACGTAATTCCGGGGGTCTATCTGCTGTTAACAGTAGTAAAGGTACGTGACTTGAATTAGCTTCCACAACTGCGGAATAAAAATTTGCCCCAGCGGTTCCGGAAGTGCAGACAATAGCAACAGGTAGTCCCGTAGCTTTAGCCCTACCCAAAGCAAAAAAAGCAGCAGAACGCTCATCAAGAATCGGAACAACTTCTATATCAGGTTCGGATTGAGCAAAAGCAACCGTAAGAGGAGTTGAACGAGAACCCGGACAAATCACCGCACAATTTAAACCCATCAATTTCAGAGTTTCGGCGATCATAGAAGCCCAAAGTTCATTAATATTTCTAAATCCAATCGACATGAAAAAAAAAGGTCTAAGCTTAAAGGTCAAAGGTTAATTAACTCATAACTCATAATTTTTTATCACTTATGGACTGCATCTACTTAACGGGAATTCGCGC
>CAKZYM010000795.1 GCA_937884685.1 uncultured Calothrix sp. | reverse complement strand
ATGAATTATAAAATATCCAATATACTATAATGATATTTTTTGATAAAACTAGTTTTCCAAGTTTTGATAGTTTGAATAATACATAAGAGATTAGGTGCTACAAAATAATTGCCATATCAAAATACCTCAAAATTATCAAAAAAACTCCTATTCCAGATTTATAATAATTACTTCCGCTTTTTGTATATTCTATGATTGCAGCTATTCACAATATTATTAATAATATAATTCGGCTGCGGAGGTATATATAAATAGATTGATAAACTACATATCATACAGGGAGAATTATTAAAATGCCTTTTCGGATATTAAGTCTGGATGGTGGAGGGGTTCGGGGAATTGTTGCAGCAAAAATGCTGGCGAATATTGAAAAACAAATTAATCAACCTTTAAATCAATACTTTGACTTAATTGTAGGAACTTCTACCGGGTCTATCATCGCAGCAGGTATAGCTACCGGACGCAGTTGTGAAGATATTGTGGAATTTTTCCAGTTCAAAAGCTCAAGTATTTTTCCCTATGAAAGCCTTTTTTCTCTACAACGAATTCCTTTACTATTAAAGTACGGAATATCCGCTCCCAAATATTCCGACAACAATTTAATTCAAGTTTTAAAAGGTGTTTTTGGAGAAACAAAACTGTTAGATATCGGGACTTCTCCAAGATTATTAGTAGTCGCTTACGACACTATAGAACGCAATCCAATTATTTTTAAAAGCTGGCGACCTGATAAACCATATGGTAACGTTCCTTTGTGGGAAGTATGTGTTTCTTCTGCATCTGCTCCTACTTATTTTCCAGCACACAAAATCGATAAAAGAGTGATTGCAAATGCCAAAGATGCGAGTATAAATACGATTATTTTTAGCGATAATGAATCTACCGTTGATGCAGTATATGAAAATGCCGAAATTAGAATTACTGATGGTAGAGGTAGCGGACAAACTCGGATTATTAAAAAATATATTGGTGCTACCAGAAAAGCGACGGTAAACCCTGCTTGGGATAGAATTCCTGATAAATCATCTACTTATTCAATTAAGACTATATATTCCGCAATTGATGGTGGAGTCGCAGCAAATAATCCTTCTAGTTGCGGAATTGCTGAAGCATTACGATGCGGTTATTCACCCAAAGATATCAGCGTTCTTTCTATCGGAACTGGAGACAGAACCCGAGTAATTCCCTATGAAAAAGCCCGAACCTGGGGTTTATTTGAATGGGCACGTCCGATAGTTGGTGTATTATTTGATGGTTCTTCTGATGTTTATGAATATATCAGTAAACAAATAGTTCACGAACAAATTGTACGTTTACAATTTAAGCTTGACAAACATTTAACTGGTAAACCTTTGAGCGATGATTTAGATGATGCAAGCGAAGAAAATATCAATAATTTACTACAAGCAGCAGACGTTTATATGAATCTACCAACAGTTAAACTGAAATTGGACAAGTTCTTAAAGAGTTAGAAGGTGATGCGGGAAATAAGGAATTATCAATAATGCCTAATGTAAATTAAAATATCTCTGGAGGACAACAGATTTTTATTTTTAATTTAGTTGAAAAAAATTTTTTTAAATAGTGAAAATATGGGATAATAAAAAAAATTGAATAGTGTTTTTTATAATGGGAATATTACCAAAATTTTTATTAGAGGCATGCCTCCCCATTTTAAAAAATACTTTCTAAGATAAATAATACCATGAAACCGTTACTAGGAAAAAAATTTTCTCGCTGCTTTTATCGGGAAATTTGATTTGAATCTAAGAGCGATTATATATACCGTTAGAGCAAAAAAGATAAGTAATTGTCTCATTATAAACGGGATTATATAGGATGTATTAGTAATAAATATAACTTTTATATTTTTAAGTAAGGCTAACCTTATCGCATTAATAGATATAGATAACGTTTTATGTGAATTAAGTTATCCAAACCTAATTAACAAGTTGATAGTTTCACAACAGGGATTTAATTCACATTCAACGCAAATGATTATTTATTTACTGTAAAGCATCTCCCGACTCAACATCAAACCAGTGAATATTTTCCGAGGGTAGCGCTAGGGTAATTTCTTCATTGTCCCAATTTTGGTCTGGAGGTAGCAAAGCACGTACAGTTGGGGGTTCTGTTTGGGAACTGGGAACCCGAACGCTAACTAACTTGTACATTCCTAAATTCTCGACTAAAAACACCTGTCCTTTCACAGTTTGGCTATCTTCTGGTAAAGCAACTCGAACGTGTTCGGGACGAATACCTAAAACTATTTGCGGTGGTGAAGTAGAAAATTTTGGTAAGGTAATGGAAAAATCTCCTAGCATCGCGGTATTTCCTTTACAGGGTATGGTGAGTAAATTCATCTGAGGACTACCCACGAAACCAGCAACAAATAAATTTGCAGGATGATTGTAAATATCTGCTGGTGGTGCTAGTTGCTGTACGTAACCGTTATTCAATACCGCGACTTTAGAAGAAAGCGTCATTGCTTCGGTTTGGTCGTGAGTCACGTAAACCACTGGAGCTTTTTGTGCTGCGAATATTTGTTTAATATCCGCTCGAACTCTTTCCCGTAATAAAGCATCAAGATTGCTCAAAGGTTCGTCTAACAAATACGCTTCAGCATTCCTAACCAAAGCTCTACCAACAGCAACCCGCTGTCTTTGTCCTCCAGAAAGCTGTCCGGGTTTGCGTTGAAACAATTCTTCTAAACCCAAAAGTTGTGCAACTTCTGTGACTCGGGATTGAATTTCACCGCTGGGTACCTTTTTCAGCTTTAATCCCGAAGCCAAGTTTTCTCGTACCGTCATGTGCGGGTATAAAGCATAACTTTGGAACACCATCGCCATATTGCGATCGCCAGCGCGTTTATTGGTGATATCCTCAGTTCCGAGGAATATTTTTCCACGGGTAACTTCTTCCAAACCAGCAATCATTCTCAAAGTTGTAGACTTACCACAACCACTAGGGCCAAGTAATGTCAGAAATTCGCTATCTTCAACAGATAAACTAATATCCTTTACCGGAATAACCTTTGGAGAAAAGGTTTTGTTTAAATTTTTTAATTCAAGTTTAGACATATTTCAATTTTGGATTTTGGATTTTAGATTTTGGATTGGGAATTGGGTAACTGGGGATTGGGGATTGGGGATTGGGGATTGGGAATTGGGAATGGCAATAGATAATTGGGACTTGG
>CAKZYM010000794.1 GCA_937884685.1 uncultured Calothrix sp. | reverse complement strand
GTTTGATGTGAAGCGATTGCGTCTAATAACCAGTAGCAATTAGCTTCTTGTGCTAGGTATTGAATACCCTCCGTATATCTCAAGCCCAGCCAGTGTTTGTAGAGATTTGCTGAACCATAAAATTGGTTTAGTTCGGTGATTATTTCTTGTGAAGTTTTCATTTTTTCAAAATCATTTTACGAACTTCACAACTTCATCGGCGTGAGCCGTAAAACGATAACTGCTGATAATAGATACCAGCAGTTAAAAAAAATTGTTGATTGCGGTGTTTTGATTTAATTTTTCAATTGCAACATTTGCCTAAAAATAAAATCCATTCTTAATCAATTGCTTATAATTAATGCGGAATGCACGGCTATGTACTATACGTGGGTAATGTCATGCCTTCAGACAAACTTAAACTCATAGATATACCAAGCACTGACGAATTAGCTTGCTCGAATGATATTCCTGTGAATAACGAAGACCAGAATTTTCTGCCCAATATTCTACTATTTACTATATATTGATTCCCAATTGTTTCCTATTATACATAATCATGTATTATATCGGATTTTTTTTCAAAAAACCAAAAAAAAGAAGAGTTAGGATGCAAGAAAATATGTATATTTAGTTACTAGTATTTTTTACGCTATTAGATTAATCTCTATTCTATAAGACTGTTGTAAAAATAAGAAATTCATAATAATTTCCTGATTGTTTGCATATTAGCGACTTGATAATACAAATTACCCGCATATTAGCTTAAGTCAGTGATAAGGATGATGTCAGATGCGCGATTGGATTAAAAAAAACAACAAACAAGAAGAAAATACTTCTGGGACAACTTCAGCAAGTTTGACAATTCGAGTAATTGGCGATCGCGCTTCTGGCAAAACTACCTATATGGCATCACTAGCGCGTTGTCCTTATACTAACTCCTCCAGACCGCTTCAAGCCGTAGAAGCTTTCAACAAAGATGGGGAAATGTTGGTGAGTCAAGCACAAAATATTCTCGAACAAGGGCTACAGTTAGAACCAACCCCATTGACTGAACAAACTGGCGATTTACTTGACTATAGCTTGAATATTATTCTCAAGCGCCCATTTTCTTTGCGTAATCGTAATTCTGCTGCTCAGCTTTTAACGCTGAATATTAACTGCAAAGATTACTCAGGAGAATTTTTCACAGACCTACTCTACCGCCAAAATGACCCCTTACTGGATGATTATATTAACGATTGTTTAGAGGCTGAAGGAATTTTATTTTTGTTAGATGGGACTGTTCGTAATAAAGATGTTGAGTATACCAAGGGATTAAGTACATTTTTGGATATTTGGGGACAGGTAAATAAAAATGCTAGGAAACGTCGTATTGCTTTGGTTTTAACTAAGTGTGAACAGCCAGATTTATGGGTAAATCGACATAAACCTAAAGAATTAGCAAAAGCACGCTTTCCCAAAGTGTACGCAAAATTAGAAAATTGGCAACAACTAGGTAAAGGGAGTATAGAATACTTTGCGACTTCTGCTTTTGGAATGTTAGGTAGCCGTCAACTAGAAGCTAATGTCAAAAAAATACGTCGTGACAGTGACGGGGTTGTAGCTGTTCTTAAAGACCCCAGCGTTTGGCGACCATTTGGTTTGGTTGCTCCGATATATTGGCTATACAAAGGTGAGCGTCATCCAGGATTAGATAAGGATTAAACCATGACTTCAATTCAAATTCATGAATTCAGCACTGGTATTCGACCGCAAATTAACGCCGATGGCAGTTGGGTGTCATTGGGTTTTACCGGTCAATATATGAATGCAACAATTGACCCAATACCTTATGCTGTAGAACGCTCAATTGCTAATAAAGAATTTGCTGTTGCAGAGGGAGCATTTAGTAACCAACCTGCGGTAATTGGTCGTGTGGTTTTGGATAACGAAAATTCTGGTTGGTCAGTTGTAGCTCTAGTTAGTCGAGGACAAGATGAGAAAGGGCGGAGTGCTTCATTTTATCGTTATTTTTTATGTGAGGGAATAGATAATCTGTCAAGTATAGTTGCATGGATTGAGAGCTATGAACAGGATAATCACTCCAAGCCGATTTTTAACCCCTCGGACACTAAAGTATTAGGACAGGCAACTGAATTTAATCATCAAAACGTTTCGTATTCTCAAACAAATTTTGTGGCGAACAGCGACTCTACGCCAATTATTATTCACCCTAATGAAAAAAGAACTTTAGAGCAGATTAATAACTTGGCAACTAAAAATGCTAATGGTCAACCTGTTGCTTGGGCTGTCAATGTTGAAGCTTTGGAAAAACCTTGGAGTTTTATTGTTATTCAAGCGGCTAGCGATAGCGCTTATGAAATATTGCAAAGAACTGCTGCTAATAGCCCTAAAAATAAAGCTCCGGTAGTAGACGAACAAGCTCTCAAATCAGCGATTAAAAGTTTGATGGGTAGTTCGACAGTGAAATCAGAAGCAGTGGATACTCTTACAGAAGCTTTAGGTAACAACCAAGTAAATGAACAATATTGGCATACCTTGTTTGATGAACAAGGAGCTAGAAATGCTATCAGTCAGAAAATCTACAATCGCCAAATGGTGCGTCTATTAACTCTTAGAGTGTTGGTAATTCCAGAAACATTACCAGAGTATTTAGATTGGCTGAATGTAAAAGAAAATGCTAATAGAAGAGACTTAAATTCTAATATAATTAGTTCATTAGAATTTCAATCTAATCTAACTAATTTAATTTATTCACAGCCCGAAAATTCAATTTTAAAAAATAAATTAGATGAGTTATTTAAAAAAATAAAAGTATATCAACCTTCTGCAAAATTGCTTGAAAAGCTAGGAGATTATTGTTCTAATAATTTGCACAATAGTGAATTATCATTACTTTATTATCAACTTGCAGCTTATTTTAGCGCACGCACAAATAATCAAAATGTAATACCAAATAAGTTATTTCAAAAAGCATTTTCTCATCATAGAGGTTACGAAGATATTTTTGACACAAAAATATACTCACAACAATATCAACAATATTTAAGAAGGCAAGGAGAATTAATAGTGCCAATACCTAATGTCATCGTTTACGTTTTTCTCAGTTTTTTACTAGGTGGTTTAGGTGGTTTTTTAATTGCAGGGAATATCGGTGAACGTCCGGAGACTGTTAATCAAACAGCAGAAGCTCCTGATGGACCTACAGATACATCTCAATCTAATAATTATAATCAAAATATTGATACTCAAACTCCAAAAAAGAATCCGGAAATAACACCAATTCCAAAAGGTAAAAAACAAAAAGACGCTTTAACTAACTTTGATAAAGAAACAATTCCATCAATTAATAAAGTAATCAATGATTTAGAGCAAAAACACCCCAAAGAAAAAATTATTTTAGCAGTTAAGGAAGTATTAGGAAATCCAAATTTAGATGATAGTTTACTTAATAAAGAACCAGCAGAAATAAATGAGCAATTTAAAAATGACTGGATTGATGCCATTTATTCATATCAGTTACGAAATAATCCTACAAATCCTGATATTGCTCAAGGATATATTAGACAAAAAGGTAAAGTAATTGATTATTTTAAGCCAGATGTGGAGAAAGAATTGGGAACAAAGGACAATAAATCTAATCCACCTTCAGGAGAATAATATATATGAGGATATATCTATACATATTAGCTGGAATTACATCAGCTTTAATAGGTTGGAATATTGGTCAATTTATCTTGGGTGATTTAGGCTTATTAAAATCTATTCCAGAGATTGTTTTATACCCTTGTATTGCTATTTCACTAGCAATTGGGATGATAATGAATGAAATTTTTGTCAGCAGTCCCACTC
>CAKZYM010000793.1 GCA_937884685.1 uncultured Calothrix sp. | reverse complement strand
TAAGAGCTTACCTAAAATATGTCTTCTAGCGAAAGTAGTAGAACCGAACAACGATGTGGCGTTTTCCGTTTTCAGTTATCAGTGAGCAGTTATCAGTTATCAGTTATCAGTTATCAGTGAGCAGTTATCAGTTATCAGTGAATAGCTAATTAATAGTACTTCTAAAATCCCCAATTCCCAATTCCCAATCCCCAATCCCCAATTCCCCATTTTTTTATTACTAAATCTGATATCAAATATAAATTCTCTTTAATTAATAAAACTCTTTGATAGGAACTGCTTTGATGAAAAGCGAGTCTTATGTGAAATGATGAATGTAATTTTAGATTCATATTCACATAATTCGTAATTTATTTTTCTGCTTCTCAAAATAAATCAAAAGTGTCAAGAGTGAAAAGGGTGAAATTTTAATCCTTTTTACAACGAAAATATCTATAAATGACTATGCCTTTAGGATAAATCATTATGCTTATTGCAACTCAAGCAATATTGAGTTGTTAATTATTAATGATAAGTACAATCATTTATTAAGCTTTTATATATACTAGTACTGTTTGTTACTTAGTTTCAGGCAGTAATGCTTAACTAATAGCAAAAAAAGTTGCAAAAATTCACTTCAGTGTAAAGATAGATGAATTCTCTGTATTAGCGCTGTGTAAACTGTTTTGAAGTTTGATTCTCAATTAGATTTATCAAACTAATAGAAACTTAGAAAAAATGTGGCTTAATTTCTCAAATTTGCTAACATCAAATAGCTGCTGTCCGGTGGCATTGCATATACGCATTTAATAATTCTTGGCGAGTAAGTCAAGTAGGTATAAGTGCAGCTAATTATGTTATGTCGTATTTATTGGTAGTTAATTGTAGAAGCTTGAATGAAATGCTTTCGGAAAGAAAGTTATTTGATGTTCAAATTTCCTTTAGCTAATCTAGTGCCTTAATAATGGTGCTTACTCAAATTCAACCTCGATTGTTTTTTAAACATTCGCTCCTCAACACAACACACCGATTAATTAGTTTCTTAGAAGTGTCTATTAGGAGATTCCAATGAAAAAATTTATTCCTCTTCTCATCAGCGGTATTTTAGTAACTGGTGCAGTTGGTTGTGGTGAAGAATCAGCTAAGACTGGCTCAGAAAATCCTGGTGCTACTAATGAAGCTTTACAACCCTCTGCAAGAGAAGCTAGCGAAACAGAAGGTGTAAATCAGCCTTTAGGTCAGCCTGGAGCAGAAAACGCACCTACAGATCCAACTGCTGCAACCGAGGGTACAGACCCGTTAGCGAGCGATTTATCAAAAGAAGTTAGTAAAAAGTTAAAAGAAAACTTACCAACCAGCAACTTGGAAGTTAAAGAACAGGAAGGAGTTGTTACCGTTGGTGGTACAGTTTCTTCTCAAGAAGAGCTTCAGCAAGTTGAACCTTTGACCAAAGGAGTTAAAGGTGTGAAGGGTGTAAACGTCGAGGCAAATATTGACGGTGCTGCTCCCGCTCCTGAAGGTGTTGTTCCAGGTGCTGAGACCGTTCCTGGTGCTGCTCCTGAAGGTGGTGCTGTTCCTGCTGCTCCCGAAGGTGCAAATTAATTAACATTGAATTTTTACCTAAAAATTATTCAATAAAAATGTAGAGACGTAATATATATATTACGTCTCTTTTATTGTGGATTTGTAGTAAGGGAGTAGCGAGTAGTAAGTAATAAGTAGCAAGTAGTAAGTAATAAGTAGCAAGTAGCGAGTAAGAAACATTTTTTTATGACCCATTACTAATTACTAATTACCAATTAAGTAAGTCGGCACAAATAAACGGAGCTATGTAACAAAATATAAATCACTCTTAAACCCTTGCTGCTACTTGCTATTTGCTACTTGCTACTTGCTACTTCCTGGTCTTAACTACGATTTTCAAGGCCGACCTACTTACCCATTACCTATTACCTTCTCTATTTTCATAGTCCAAACTACAACAATTCCACTTGTACCGAGTAAAGCTAATGTTGAAGGAATTAAGGGAAACCAACCACCTTTTGTTAAAGCAAACCAGCAAACTATATATAAAATAATTGCAGCGCTACTAATTGCTATTATTTGATGTGTACGATTTTGCCAAATCCAAATTATTATTCCACCGGTACAAGAAAATAGGAAAACTAAAATAGTATCTCCCCACTGAGGTAGCCACCATGTTAAAGTTCGGTTATCTTCTACTGCACTTAAAATTTGGCTTATTGCATGAGCATGAATATATAAGCCTCTAATTTCTCCCTGTGGTGTATCATGAATATCGCGAATGCTTGTTGCTGTAATGCCAATTAATACGATTCTATCTTTTACCCAATCAGGATTAAATTTATTACTATTTTCTAAAATATCTCTAATCGTAACCTGTTGAGCAATTTTAGGAGTATTACGATAGTTAATCAGTAGTTGATTTCCGCTTGCATCTAAGTTTTGATACCCACTACTCTGGGACTGTAAGCGTTTGATAATAGTATCGCCGAATTGCCAATTACTATCTACTGTTGTAACCGGAATTCGTTTATTTCTAAAATATCTATATAATAATTGCCAAGCGAATGAATAAGATGTGTTACAGCGAGATGCATTTGTAATAGCATTGGGACTGCGGGATAATAAATATCTACGAATGGTGTCGTCTTGTTTCTGGGTTTGCGATTTATCATCAAATAAATCAGCGTAACCTACTTGTTTTTTGTCAACGTTTGGTGGTGGTGCAACACTATTCTTGAGATTATTACCCGCACAAATCGCAATTAAATTTTTATTTTCTTTCCACTGATTAATTAGATATTGTTTTTGACTGTTTTTATTATCCCTTCCAGATACGGGTTGGTCGCGAAATATATCTACTCCAATAGCTGCTGGTTGGTATGTTTGAATTTTTTCTAAAAGCTGACCTAAAGTTTTATCTGGTATAGGATAACCATATTTATCATTACTAATATCTTCTTCGTCAGCACCAACAATTAAAATTCGCTTGTCTGCTTTTTCAATAGGCATTTTTTGCATTAAAAAATCAAGGGCTTTTAATTCCCAGGGTTGCATTATTCCCAACCATCTCAAACCCATGAATAATGCTGTAATGAATATACTGCTCAAAACTACCGTAGAAATTTTTGGCTTAATATATGGTCGGACGGGTAAAGTTTTTGCAGCAGGAATAGAATCAACTTTATCTCGTAATTGCTGCCAAGTTGGTGGAATTTCTGCGGGATTTTGAAATATTACAGGTAGCCAAGATGCACCAGGAAATTCTCCTTCTATTCCCTGTAATCTTTCCCTTGCTTCTCTTACTGCTAGATAAAAAGATTCTCCCCCAGCAAAAATTGTGAGAAAATGCTTTAAAAATTGCTGCGCTACACTATCGGGAACGGGTTCACGCATCACAATTATTTGCGGTATGCGTAAATCAGTTAACTGAGCGGCTAATCCTAAACCTTCGCAGGAGTTGAAAATTGCTAGCTGCAAACCTCTTTCGATGGCTTTATTAAGAGCGTTTTTTAATTCATTAATTGTTAAACTGTTGGTTTTATTAATATAAATATTGCCGATATTATCATCGCATCCAGTATTACTGTGTCCTGCAAAAAATAGAATATCCCATCCACGTTTATCCCAAAGCAATTCGTCTAATTGTTGACGCTGGGGTTCTACTAAAAAAACTGTTTCTGCATCTGTTAAGCTAGCAATTAATCTTTTGTCTATTTCAACGTCAATCCCACTACTATCACCAATAATTGCTAAAATCCTCACTTTTTTACCAGAGGTATGTTTAATTTTTCCCGGTTCAAAATTTAGAGAACTTAAAGACATTTCAGTACGAGGATAATCTTCAAAAAACTGCCAGTTATACCAGGGAATTTTTCGTAATTGATTATCTTCAGTTTGGATAATAAAATGAATTTCGTCTTCAGGATGCAATTCTTTACGCAATTGACGTTCTATTGAGCGAAACTCTGGAGAATCCAACCAATTATTTAAGTTGATTTTTAATTGCTGGCAAACATTGTTAAAATCGGCATGACTAACGTGCGTTATATCTGATTCATCAATTATTATATCGTCGTCATCATCTTCGTCTTCATCCTGATTTTGGTTAATAGTTAAAGGCTGAATGCTGCGAATATTTGTTGAACGGGCTTTGTATAATAATTCGTAAAAAAGCTGCCAGCGGCGATAAATTTCTGCTAATTCTGGTATTGCTGGTAAACTACCAGTAAACTGCATTACTTTACCAGATAATTTTAGTTGAGCAGTGACGAAAGGAAAACCTGTTTGTACGCTTCCGTTTCCTAAATTTAATACGATTACTTTACTCATAATTTGGCATTTCAATCGTAAAATCTTCGATTATGCTGAAATTATCTAACGCAACTTCCACGCTAAATTTTTTACCTATGGGACAGGTAAATCGTTTTAGCTGAATTAAGTTATCTTGACTGCGCGATTCTAGCTCCTGCAACACTTTCCCCGAACGCGATCGCAGTCCTAATTTGATATTTTGCGGTAAGTAAGTTTCGCCAGCAGCGGGGTGTAACTGTATACGGACACCAATTTTGTTATCGTTTTCTCTTGTTAAACCGATTAATAATGCTACCGATTTATTACCAAGCTGCATTCCTAAATCAATTATTTTTGCAGCTTCAACAGTCAATTCCCTAGAAACATCATGTTGTCTAAAAGCAAAAGCTAAATCACCCGTATTGGAATTTATTAATGTATCTAAAGATTGCCAACCAGTTTCAAATGCTGATTCAAACCACTGTCCTAAATTGACAGCAGCTTTACTAATTGCTTGAGTAATTACGTCGCTTCTATTTTCAGTTTGTCGCTGTTGATATAGTTGTTTTCTGCGGGTATCATCATCAATAAATGCTCCCCATTTACGAAAAGGAACATCTAAACGTGGAGAAAAAAAATTTGATTGGTTGAAAGTTTTTACTAAACCTTCTATTTCAGTTTCGGATAAAACCGGTAATGCTTCGACAACGGGTTTTGTAATTGGGAAAAGTTCGATTCCCATCCACATTGCTGTTAAATCTTCGGTTAATTCTTCAACTGCAATAGAATATGTTTCATCGGTAAAGTCATGTTCGCCAATTTCTTTTAAATGCTGATGAGTTGTGTATCCGCATATTCTCAACCAGCACTCTTCTAAATTGATTTCTATTGATAGATAATAGTCACCTACCCACTGCGGTAAATCAACCCATTCACGAGGGACTTTCAAATCGGAAAAATCTGTGTCTTCGTGAGCTATTAATATCAGCTTTGTAGAATCTAATTCAATAGCTGTACCGTTGACTACGTTCCAAATACTAGATAAATCATTTTCTTGCCAAATCTGAAGATTTTGAGATATGTCTGTTTCGTTTTTAATATATTCCTGTAAATATTCTAAAACAGTGTTGACACAAATAGAATTGAGATAACCTCTCCAGCGTGCTGTTGCATTATAGTAATGATGCTTTTGCGTTTCTTCCCATATCTTTTCTCGTTGTTGTTGAGAAAATTCTATAAATATTTGTTCTGGATAAATTAATGCTAAATCATTAATAGTTAAATTCATTTCATGCCTCTACTGTTTGATTTTTGCTTAGATTTTGACATAATAAGGCTTGATTTGCTACAAGCCAATTTTCAATAAAGCTCTCTATTTTTTCAACAGCACAATTAAATTGTTGCAATTTAACTTCTAGCTGGCTTTCAACTTCTGCTGAAAATGGTTGCTGAATTTTAATAATGCTGTTCTTCGCTTGAATATAAGCATCAGCTACAGCGTCTCTAATCTCAATATCTTTAATTCTTTGCTGGTTGTATTCATTCAATTTATCCAGATAGGGAATTAAACATAATTTATCTGATTCATTAATTTGATGCTGCACCGTTTTCGCTAATATTTTGCGAAAAAAGTTTTTGCTATGAATAGTTAAATAACCTTTTATATCATTAAGTTTATCTTTACAAAGTTGGTCAACTTCTTTAGCACCGAGATTTTTACCCAATACACTATCGCTGTAGCGCTTAATAAATGATTTGAGTATAGTTTTGATATACCTTTGAAAGTTACGAGCAACCTGATATTGCTTTTCCAAATTCAAAAAACCTAAAAAATCATTCTGATTAATTTCTAAACCCAACCAAAGCAGTAATGATTGTTGAGCAGTTTTTTCTAATGCTCTAAATTCTTCTAAAATAATACTGCTTACCTCTTTTGATTGTTGCTGGGTTTCTTCTGCAATCATTTCCGTATCTTCTTCGGATGCTATTTCATTTATATAGTTATGTTCTTCTATCGATACTAATTTTCTGCTTTGTAAATTTCGCACCGATTGAACGCAGGTTGCTAGCATCTGTTTGATAGTTTGGCTATTGCTGTTAGATTCCTGAATTTCTAAACGTCGAACTTGTTTGTTATACCGGATTACAATTTGCAAAAGTTGTTCATCAGTTAAAGGTGTTGTTGGTGGTTTACGCTGATGGCTTCCATTGCTACTAGGTGGATAAAGCTCCAAAAATAATTCGTTAAAAGCCTGCCAAACTAGACAATATTTGATGATATTACTTTTAGAAATACCGAAGTTACTCAGAGCTTCTTCCAATTTCCTTTTAGTTGTATTTCGCAGTAAGCCATTATCCGATAATTTCAAAGACTTGGCTTTTAATTCCTTAACAATCTTATTTTTGATAGTCCGATTTAGAGCTACACTAGCATAAGTTTTTAAATGCGTTTTAGAATCAAAAGAATATCCTTTTAGTAAAGATGCTGGAGCTAAAGCAATCTCAATACCAATAATAAAGCAGTCTTCTAGAGCATAGTACGAACCGGAATTAGAAGTCTGTCTTAACTTTTGGCTAATGTCTCTAGCTTCATAAAAGCAAATTAACTGTAAATAGTTAAACAGAAATAATTTTGCAACTTTATAAAAAACGGTATAGCTGAAAGTTAAAGATATATTTGCTTGATTTCTCCACAAAAAATGATAATTATTGTGGGATTCTAATAAAAATTGTAAAAAATATTGTGCTAATTCATCTTCACTAGCTATCGAATTATCTTCAATCAGATTTTCTAAAAAAGGTCTTAGTCCTCGGTGAGTTTCCTGTCGAATTAGGCTTGCGGTACCATTGGAATTATCTTTTAAGGATATACCCGTTACAAGCCTGTCAATAATTTGTTGATATTTAGACATATTTCTTATTATTTTTTTGCAGTAAGCTCAATTGCACCCCAAAGGCTAATAAATCTAAAAATCGTTTACTTTTATCTATTGGTGCTGATGTATAACGATTATGCAGACAATAGATTTATATTTATCACTAATTTAATTTATCAGGAAAAATACTGACTAAATTTAAAAAAAACGTAAAAATATATTGTGTTTATATGGTTCATATGTAAGAAAATTGTTTTACATCAAAGTTATTTAAAGTAAACCTGGTGTCTTTATAAAGTTTTATAGATATCTAATTAACTATTTTTGCCTAAAATTACTACAGTCAAAGATTTTGCGTGATTTTGAATAAAAAATCTAATTTGATGTTTGTATAAATACCAGTGTAAAAACTAGCACATCCGCAAAAACACGTTTATTGTAATTGTTGTGGGCAGAGAAAAATACGATAAATCTTTACGATTTTGTTAAAAAGGGTCAACGTATCTTGTCATTGAGAAAGCAATATTTTCAGCAAAGTCTCAGACTGTCGCATTAAGTGATGCTTATTGACTCACGACTGAATTAGATTTTTAACTCTAGTTTCATAAGTAGATAAGACACTCTCTCAAAATATTCTACCCCTGCATACCGCTTCTACAAATAGACCAATTAATTGACAGACAGAAAAAACTGAGTTTTTAAAGTCAGAGGAATGATTATGTCTTGCATAAAATATGCATACAGAACATTACCTGATGGAAAAAATATCTTTCCTTATTAATCTAATGGAATAGCAAAATGAAAATATCTCGTAAAATTCGCAGAGAATTAATACTAATCGCTTTCGATTTAGTTGACGGTCAAGTAGATGATTTAGAAGCAATGTGCGAAGTTCTAGAAGCTATTGCAGCAGCAGGAAGAAAAGAACTAGAAGCAAATACATAATTATCAAATTAACTTTCCCTGTTGAAGTTTAAAAATTTAAATAGCCAAAAGTTTAAATAATCACAATAGGGAAAAGTTAAACCATGGAGTAGTAATTATTTCTTCTCCTAAAATAATGATTTGGCACTGATTATAAAGCCTCATTTTTTGTTAACTGAATTAAGCAACTAGAACAATGAAACTACAAGAATTCTACAGTCAAAAGCTAGAATACGGTTTAGAAGCAATAGCAGCCGACAAAGAATTAGCCGCACATATTCAAGAGATTCTGATTTGGCACAAACTTCTTGCACCTCCAGCAGATGGTATGTTTGGTCCGATTTCTGCATCAGCACTCCGAGAATTTCAAGAATTAATGAAGTGCGATGAATCGGGATTTTTGGGACCCGATACTGCGAAGAAATTAATTGAAACACACCCCGATGTTACTTCTGCCTTACTAGAAAAAGAACTAAATTTGAGTAACAATTTGGCTAGTCGCATTATTAAATATATGCTAGCAAAAGGCTATTACGTTGATAGAAAAGTTGGTGAATACAACATCATTTATATTGAAGGGATGAACCCAAACGGAACGCTTAATTCCGACAAACCTAATAGCTTCAACGACTTAAGATTAGTTATTCAAATTGTTGATAAAACTCCCAAAATTACCGATATTTGGGAAGCAACAACCGAACCGGGTAATCACTACACTGATAATCCCATGAATCCCAAGGGTGCTGCCAGAATCAAATTTGGACAATACAAAGCATGGAGAGTCGGAACCCACGGTACTGATAAACCTGAACCTCATGAAGGACTCGTTCAAGTTAGTAATGTCACCGTTCATAGAGACTTGAATGAAGACATGATTCGTACAGGTGACAAGCTAGATACAGGTATTTTTGGTATTAATCAGCATTACGGATATGACTATCCTCGTAATGATATTAAGTTAGCTGGTGCTGGCTGTTTAGTAGGACGTACTCGCAAGGGTCATCGCGATTTCATGAGACTGATTAAACAAGATTGGCGCTATCAAAGCAACCGTAACTATAGGTTTATGTCAACCATTATTGCGGGAGATGATTTGCTCAAACAGTTCTCTGCTTAAGTAGTTTTTTCACGAAATTCTGTGGAAACCTTATATATCAATATCTACAACAGAAAATTTTATTTTATCAGGGTAATCGAAACATGGTTTATTTTTTGATTGATTTTGTTACTTTATTGAGGAACATCAAATGTTTAATTGGAATGATTTCGTACAAGTTTTAGCTTCTGCAAATATAGAGTTTGAACATCTCAAGGTCGCTCAACTAGCTCAAGCTATCTTAGAATCGGGTTGGGGTAAATCAGATTTATTCAAGTTACACGCTAACCCATTCGGAATGAAGTATCGTCAAGAGGTTCACAATGCTGTACCAGTTGAATACGAAGCTCATGACGGAAAAGATATTTATTGCGAATTTGCAACACTCGAAGATGCAGTCAAAGGCTACTGGATTTTTATTGATAGACCAGTTAATCAAGGTTGGCGCGATAATAGTGCAACTCCTGAAGACTTCATTCGTTTCATTGCTTTTGCAGGTTATGTTGGTGGCCCTTTTGATGGAACAGTAGCTTCAAGACTCAGAAAAGAAAAATATATTAGCAAGGTTTTGAACTTGATTCCAGATGCTCGGAAACTTTTAGAAAACGCAGGTTCTTCACCTATAGAAACACCAATCTGGAAGAAAAAAGGTGTGATGCTAGAAGTGGGACATGGCCCAAACCCGAACGGACAAGAATCAGGAGCAGATGGGTTTAACGGTGTACATGAATATGATTTGAATTGGATAGCTGCTAAAGCTGCGAAAAAAGTCCTTGATGAAGCAGGAATACCTTGTGTAATTACAGATTTTGGTGGAGTTAACAACGGGGGTCTTTACGATATAGGCAAAACTGCTGCTGATTACGATGTCTTTTGCTCAATTCATCATAATAGTTTTGATGATGATGTTGAACAAGGAGCAGAAGTTCTCGTACACAAGACTAAAGGAGATGCTGAAGATTTAGATTTATCATCCATGATGAGCGCAGAAATTGCTGAAGAATTGGGAATTGTTGACCGGATTGCGAATGGTAGAGACCCTGGTTTAAAGTTAGGTGTCTTGAGTGGTGCTGAGGATACAAATGTCAGAGTTTCGGTACTAGCAGAATTGTATTTTATCCACATACCAGTTCCCGACACCAAAGATTGGAGTACTCGGGGAGGAGAAGCTGTTGCTAGAGCGATTATGAAGTGGCTGCGTAAGACATTGTAATTCTAATCCTACATTTATAGTCATTCCAATTAATTTCCGTATTAAAAAACCAAGAATGGGGGATTCTCCCCCAAACCCCCGATTGAGGGACGGTTGCGTCCCCCAAACCCCCTCCAAAATGACTTAAACTGTCGTATGTTTCTTTTTTGGAACCACTATAAAAACGTGTTTTGACATTGAGGGAGACGTAGCACTGCTACGTCTCTACATTTTTTATTGGTTATTTTTAAAAGAATTTCTTAAAAAAATAAAAAAATATTCTATCCCTGCATACAGCTTTTAATCTAGACCAACTGCTTAATACAAGGTTGAAGTTGATTGAGTTATCAGGGAAAGAAATAAACAATATCCTACCCCTGCATACTGCTTTTACTTTAGACCAACTGCTTAACAGATAACAAAATTTGAATTAGGAGACAATAGCATGACTATTAAATATGGATACGGAACCCAAGGTAGCGAGACTATATCCTATAGCGGATCTAACAGGTATGTTGCTTATGGTTACGGTGGCAATGATTACTTAATTGGTGGTAGTAATAATGATTCCTTATACGGTGGAAGTGGTGATGACTATTTCGTAGGTAATGGTGGACAAGACTATTTTAATGGTGGAAGCGGTTCGGATACCGTCTCTTATCATTACTATTCTGGGAATATTACTGCGAATTTGGCAACAAATACTGTCAGTACTTCTGGCTCATATTATTCGGAAACATTGTTTAGTATTGAAAATTTAACAGGAGGTACTGGAAACGATACTCTCTATGGTGATAGCGGCAAAAATAAGCTATTTGGTTATCATGGCAATGACTATCTGTATGGTGGATATGGTGATGACACTCTCACTGGAGGAAAAGGCAATGACACTCTCGTTGGTGGATATGGTCATGATACCCTCAGAGGTGGAACTGGAAGTGACAAAATTTATGGTGGTTCTGGAAATGACTTCATTGAAGGTGGAAGTTATTCGAGTAACGAATACGATACTCTCTATGGTGGAAGCGGTTATGATACTTTTGTCTTAGGTGATAATTATGGTGTGTTTTACCAAGGTCTAGGCTTTGCAACTATCAAGGACTGGGATGCTTCTTCAGATTATATTCAAGCTAAAGGTAGTTCGAGTCAGTATTCTTTGAGAACCGAAAACTGGGGTGGTACTAGCGCTTCAGATACCGTAATATATTCGGGTGGTGACATAATTGCTGTTGTTGAAGACACTACTAACGTTAGTTTCTCACGAGACTTCAAGTTTGTTTAAGTTGTTCAAATAGTCTGCTGAATTTCTTTTCGTGAATTGGTTTTCGTTGTAATTTACGGGAGACGTAGCAATGCTACGTCTTTACATTTTTATTGGTTATTTT
>CAKZYM010000792.1 GCA_937884685.1 uncultured Calothrix sp. | reverse complement strand
TTAAGGGTTAGTTGTTTGTTATGGGTTTGAGATGGACATTTATCTAATACGCTCGCTATAGTAATATTTTTGGGTAAAGATTCTAAGGCTGATAACCAATCAATTTTTTTATTTGAATATGATTTAAAGCGTTGATATTCCCAAATTGCTTGTTTTATTAATTGCTGTTGCGGAATATGACTTATTAACGCATTCAAATCTATAGACTGAAGTAATTTCTTTGTAATTGGTCTTTTTGCATCTAGAAAAGTTGTTGATTTAATGAAATCCAAACATATATCGCTATTAAATAAACAAGTTACAAGTATTGCTGATTCTAATGAATTACAGGGAACAAAATAACAGGTATCATCAAGCATTATCGGACGATTATTGATAGGAAAAATAATTCTAAATATAGGTTGTTTGTGAAAACCAGAAATAGCTACTTTATAAAGAGAAAAAGAATAATCACCAATCCCAAATATCGAAAATGCTGGTTTACCTTTGTAAATAGAAGATTTTCTTTTATCAAATTGGTTTGAATGATATTTCAGATATTTCCAAAGTTTTGGTGCTGATTGCTGCAAAATAGATGTATCTTCACCAATTTTTTTCTGAGTTACTATCACACCTCGCTTTGAGTCTACCTTCCCATGGAATAAATCGGTAGATTTTAGTAAAGGGTAAATATAATCCGATTCAACATCAACTATTTCCTTAAATTTATTTTGATAAACTTCCTCAGAAATACAGCTAAGTTCCATTACCGATGCTGCATCGTGTTTTAATCCTTGTCGCCATGTTAAAGGACTTCTTCCATTAAGAAAAGCTGATTTTCGATAAGCTTTAACATCAGCAACCAATTTTTTATCAACAATTCCAATAGTTGATTCTGGTTCACTAGTAGATAAATTAGGATAAACATCAGCTTGATAACTTGGTTTATCCGAACCAACATCTAAGCAAAATAAACAAGCACTTACCGAAACTTTAAACCATTTTTTGGCATCAATCAATCTAATTGAAGCATTACTAATTTTCAGTTTAGTATCAAAAGCGAATTGCAAAACCTTACGGGCTACAGAAGTTTTACAAAGCAATGCAATAGTAGGCTTTTCATAAACAAGTTCTTGAATCAGCTTTATCCAAATATATTCTGTAATATCAAAGTTAGAATGTCCTGTTAAAGCTTCAAGACCTCTTAAGCCTTTAAAATTTGTTTTAATCGGCAAATTATTGCTTCCCAAAGTTCCAAGTTGAGAATTTGTTACCCAAGGAGGATTACCTATAACCAATAAATTTCCTTTTGCATTCCATTTTAAATTTTGACGTAAATCTAAATCAAATATTTTCGCTTGTTGAATCACAACACGAGTAGAATCCATATTTTCAGCAATATTTTCAGCAATTATTTTTGCAGCTTGAAAATATTCTTTCTCAAATTCAATTCCCTGTATCTCTTTGGGAGGTTTATCAACTGCTAATAAACCAGAAATGAAATTTCCTCTTCCACAAGTTGGTTCAAAAACTCTTTCCCAATACCTATTATTTTTACTTAAGCATTTTAATATTTCTGCTACTAATGCAGGAGGGGTTTGAAAATCACCGAGTTCAGCTTTCAAGCAGGTTTTGCACTCCTATATCTGTTTTTGAATTAGCAATTTCAATTATTCGGCGATATTGAAGTCGCCATTGCAATGCATTAGATATTGTAAGATATCCAAGTTGAGGAGGATTTTGTAATATTCTATCTGCAAGCAAATCACGTCCGATTTCGTCTAAAGGTAAATTACGCTCCTCTAGATAAGCAACAATATCATCTTTATTGCCGTTACGGTTCAAAATTCCGATTAAACCATAAGTTGTTTGATAATCTCCTGTCTTTTCTCGGGATACAAAAACTGCATCTCGAAAATTTAAGCGTGCTGTTTGTGTTTTGCTGTCGTCAGATTTTTCGTAGGTAAACACTAGCAAATGATAACCCAAACCATAAACTTTTTGACTTGCATCTCGAAAAGGAGAAGATGATTGGGGTTGACGAATGCATCGTTACTTTTAAATCTACATTTAAGTTGGGAAAATCGATACCGCTTGCAGCATTACCCGGTATATAGTCATAAGAGCTTCTCAAATAATGGTTAAATGCTTGCTCAATATAGGTACCAACAGCTTTCCCATCAGTAGAACCAAATAAATCTGGAATAGGTGTACCGCTAATTTGCCTAATAAATAGTGCTGAAGCGATTTTAAAATTGATAAGTGTTAATTCGGTCATTTGATAATTCCTAGTGCTGTTTAGAATTATCTACTGATTGGTACCGATGATACTTATAAAAATTGTGATAACAACTAATAATCATCAAATTGTTGGTTTATTTTTGCAAATTCTGAAATGCAAATCACCCACAACCTAATATAGATAAAAGAACCTTTACTAATTTACTAAAAAAGCGCTTATGTTTGGATTGGGTTTTCCGGAAATGGCTGTAATTGCATTCGTAGCTATCTTGATTTTTGGACCAAAAAAAATTCCCGAGCTAGGAAGTGCTTTGGGAAAAACCCTCCGGGGTTTCAAAGATGAAATGAAAAATGATAGTGATGAAACTGATTACGAAAACGAGCAGGAAAATCGATAATATCGCTTATTAATCAAAGAAGCAGAGACAATAGGAAACAAAAAAATCAGTTTTAATTAATCAAAAATAATGGGTAAAAAGTTAAAAATCCGCACTAATAGCGTCATTCAGAACTATTTACCCATCATTATTCCTTCATAACGGATTTAACACCGAAGACGGTACTTCTTTATCTTTCGGAGTTACGCTATCAAACTTCGGAGGAGCTTCTTCTTCAATTACACCCCTGGCTTTAATTAACTTAATAGCACGGCTAACGCTTTCTGGTAAGATAACCACCAAGCTGTCATCGGTCGCTAAATCTAAACCTTTATTGATAGCCTCAGTTTCGTCCAAAACTGTTTCATGAAGGCAATTCGGATTTACTTCTCTAATACCTTGAGTAATTAACTCAGCAGCAGAACCGCGCTTTCTTCCCCTGGTATCATCATCTTCCTTAATAATGATGCAGTCGAAAATTTCCGATGCTAATTTACCCAACATCACAAAATCTTCGTCGCGACGGTCACCCGGACCACCAACTACACCAATTCGCTGTCCGGATGTCCAGTTCTGTACAAATTGACCCAATGCTTCATAACTCGCTGGATTATGAGCGTAATCAATTAAAGCGTGATGTTTACCCAAATTGAATAAATTCATCCGTCCCGGTGTTTGATTCACCGAAGCTCGGAAAGTATTTAATCCAGCCCGAATTTCCTCAATAGAAACGTTTTGTACAAAAGCTGCTAAAGATGCTGCTAAAGCATTAGCAATCATAAACGGGGCACGTCCACCCATTGTTAAGGGGATATTATCTACTTTTTCTATGCGGTGAGTCCAATCTCCTTTCAAAATAGACAAAAAGCCGTTTTCATAAATCGCTGCGACTCCACCTTTTTGAATGTGTCCTTTGACTAATTCCGATTCCGGATTCATGGTGAAGTAAGCAATATTTGCTTTTGTCCTTTCTGCCATTGCAGCAACTCTGTTATCATCTGCATTTAAAACTGTATAGCCATCGGGATACACTGATTCAGCCACTACACTCTTCAAATGCGATAGTTGGTCGATGGTATCAATATCGCCCAACCCTAAATGGTCGGCAGCAACATTAAGCACTACTCCCACGTTTGCAGCTTCAAAAGCTAATCCCGAACGCAGAATACCACCTCGTGCTGTTTCTAACACGGCAACTTCTACAGTTGGGTCTTGCAATATCAACTGAGCGCTTTGCGGCCCGGTGTTATCTCCAGCTTCGACTAAATATTCTCCGATATAGGTGCCATCGGTGGTCGTATAACCAATTACCTTATTAGTCTGCTTGAAAATATGAGCCAGCAATCTAGTAGTAGTGGTTTTACCGTTGGTACCGGTAACACTAAGAATAGGTACGCGAGTCGTTTTATCGGCAGGGAATAACATGTCTATCACGGCCGCAGCAACATTGCGAGGAATTCCCTGGCTAGGAGCAACATGCATCCGGAATCCCGGTGCTGCATTTACTTCTACAACCACCCCATCGGTTTCTCTTAAAGGACGACTAATATCGGTAGTCACGATATCAATCCCAGCAATATCTAATCCGATAATTTTAACTATCCGTTGAGCTAACCAAGCATTTTGGGGATGAATTTCATCGGTACGGTCTACAGCAATACCACCCGTAGATAAATTCGCTGTTGCTCGTAAATAACAAATTTCATTTTTATGTAAAACGGTATCAAGGGTGAAACCTTGCCTTTCCATCAAAGCGTAACTGTTACGGTCTAAAATAATGCGGGTCAAAACATTATCGTGACCGTCGCCGCGATTTGGGTCTCTATTAGTTTCTTCTACCAGTTCAGAAATAGTTAATCTACCGTCACCGACTACATGAGCGGGTACTCGTTCGGCGACTGCGACAACTTTTCCATCAACTACTAATACACGATGGTCGCGACCGAGGTAATATTTCTCAATAATTACCGAGCGAGAAACAGCCCTAGCAGCATCATAAGCAGCAGCAGCTTCTTCCCAACTTCTGATATCAATGGTAATACCGCGTCCGTGGTTGCCATCAAGGGGTTTGACGACGATGGGATAGCCACCAACATAATCAACTGCATCCTCTAAATCGTCGAAGAAATTGATTACGGTACCTTTAGGAACGGGTACTCCACAAGATTCGAGAACTCGTTTAGTCGCTTCCTTGTCGCAAGCAAGTTCTACACCTAGAATGCCGGTATTAGCCGTCATAGTAGCTTGAATACGCTTTTGCTGCACTCCGTAACCTAATTGAATCAAATATCTTGAACCCAAAGGCATCCAGGGGATACCCCTACTTTTAGCTTCATTAACAATTGATTCAGTCGAAGGTCCTAAAGAAGCATCTCGCCAATAGTCCTTGATATCTTGTAAATCTTGTTCTAATTCAGCCTTGGGATAGCGACCTCTATCCACAATACTTTGACAAAGCCGTACAGCAGCTCTTGCTGCATAACGTCCGGCTTCCTCATTTAAATACTCGAAAACAACTTGATAAATTCCCGGAGTCGCGGTTTCACGGGTACGACCAAAACCCGCACGCATTCCGGCTAATTCCTGAAGTTCTAGCGCCACGTGTTCGGCAATATGACCCATCATGGTGCCTTCTCGCACCCGCATTAGAAAACCACCGCGACAGCCCGGAGAGCAGTAGTGACCTTCCAAAGAAGGTAAAGCTTCTACCAATCCTTCATAGAAACCAGGGATTTCATTAGAGGGAGTGTCAGCTAGGTTTTCTAAATCGAGGCGCATGACGATTAATTTGTGGCGTCGAATGCTCCAGTAGTTTGGGCCGCGTAAAGTTTGGATCTTGAGGATTCTCATGATTAAGGGTAGATGGAGATTCGGAACCAAAATTCTAGTTTCTTACTGTCATTGACCGCATAACTGTTCGTGAATAACAGTTTTTTTTATTCACGATTCGTATCATCCTGACTTTATTGTGCCAAGAATGCAGCTACAAAAAATTGCGGTCAACTATTTCAAGGATTTTGGGTTTTGAGGACATTACGGTAAACAGGATTCTCTTCTGTATGTAACTGTCCATGCCAGGATTTACAATTTTCCCCATGAATTAACGCTCCGGGGGGATAGGATACCAAGATTGACGATTTTATCTTTTTGACCGGCATTAAAAAGTTCTTCCTCGAAATCATTCACAGATTAGCTTGACTTTTTGCAAAATCTAAAATTTTTTCGGTCAACCTAGTGTAACCACACATACCTATTCCCGTCAGCTGGATATTCGCCCCACAGATGGAATCGCAGAACGACCGTAAAGATGATAGCGATCGCCATGTCCCAGAACATGTACTCGTAAATTATGAAGACTTAAAGGTTCCGTTGCTCCTACGCGAGGTTCGTTAGTATGAGTAAGTTCGCTTGAATCGATAATTGTCACAGCACCTTTACCCAAAACTTCAAGCCAACCGTCCTTTTCAAACATGGCACAAGTATCTTCATCAATACCAATACCCAAACGGTCTGGATGAGAAGCTATAGCACTCATCAAACGCACCATCCGATTGCGATTGTGAAAATGCTGGTCAACAATTAACTCTGGAATAAATCCCAAGCCAGTCGCCATATCTACCAAAGAACGATTGGGAGTTTCCCCACTACCGCCTCCAGCAATCATATGGTGTCCCATAACCGCCGCACCAGCACTGGTACCAGCTAAAGTTAGCTCTCCAGTTTTGACCCGTCCTCGAATGATATCCATTACTGGGGTATCAGCTAACACACCACAAAGACGTAACTGGTCGCCCCCAGTCAAAAAAACTCCGGTACATTCTTCCAAAGATTCCTTGTAGTAGCGGTCGTGACAATGGTCTCGTTCTCGAATGTCTAAAATTTCAACCTTCTTAACTCCCATATCTTCAAAAATATTTACGTAGCGAGCGCCAATAATACTCGGTTCCCGAGAAGCAGAGGGAATAATAGTAATATGGGCATCATTTGCACCAGCACGGTCTATAAAAGTCCGCAGAATTTCTCGTCCGTGAACCTTATCTTCTGCGCCTCCAATAACCAGAACGGCGGTTTTAGTTGCTTGGGATGTGGTCATTTCCAGCCATTTAGCTTTTAGTTGCCGCATAATTTTCTCCTGTCAACAACCGTCTCGGTGAATTTTACTTCGCGGACAGTTCGCGCTAAGTATTATAATCGGCAGAACATTTTCTGTTGTTTTTTTGTCGAAATGTTAGTTCTATGCAGGCTTATGATTAGAGCCGTGGCGCAAATAAAAATACTTGTTCGTTCACAGCCATCACGCGAGCAGACACCATTGTAGTGTGTCTCGGCCCACTAACCCCTGTTCTTTTCGCCAGCACAGAGCGTATTTCACCCGCTCGGCAGTCTTCTTTTCCCGTCCCTGCCCTTCCTGATGAGCACAATGCTTTTAACCAAGCACTCATCAAGATAAAGTGCTGTTGTCGCGGGGAGCAGGATAAAATCTTCCTGCACTCTTGTTAACGCCGGTCAGAGTCTTATATTTAAACTTAGATGTGACAATATTTAAACATAAATTAAGTAATTAGAAAAACTTTGACTTCAACAGAAAATAACAATCACTAAGTAGTTTTATATACTTTAAATAAAGTTTAAATGTAATGTAGTCAACAAAGCTCCCGTACCAAAGCCGAGAGAGTTTAATTCCACAATAGTGTCCTCCAATACGAAATACTGTGCGTTTTGATATAGTTACGCTATTTCCCGATTGTTTTACCTCAGTTCTTAATTCCGGGCTGATTGGTAAAGCTTTAGCAAAACAAATTGCCAACGTGCATTTTGTCAATCCACGAGACTTTACCACTGACAAACACCGAAAAGTGGATGATGAACCTTATGGTGGAGGAGTGGGGATGTTGATGAAACCCGGACCCATTTTCTCCGCTGTCGAATCGCTACCAACATTGCAGCGACGAGAAGTAATTATGATGAGTCCCCAAGGAGAAACGATAAACCAGCCATTATTGAGAGAATTAGCCGGAAACTACGACCAAATAGTCATTATCTGCGGTCATTATGAAGGAGTAGACGAAAGAGTATTAGAACTAGTCACCCGTGAAGTTTCCCTCGGAGACTTTATCCTTACCGGTGGTGAGATACCCTCAATGGCATTAATTAACGGAGTAGTCCGCTTACTTCCAGGAACAGTAGGAAAAGCAGAATCATTGAAATTAGAAAGTTTTGAAGAAGGCTTATTAGACTTTCCTCAATACACCCGTCCCGCAACCTTTCGCGACCACAAAGTCCCCGATGTATTATTATCCGGCAACCATGCAGCAATTGCACGGTGGCGATACGAGCAACAAATTGCCAGAACCCGCAAACGTCGTCCCGATTTATATCAAGCTTGGCTCGAAGAGAAGGAGCGGGGGAGTAGTGAGTAGAAAGTAGTGAGTAGT
>CAKZYM010000791.1 GCA_937884685.1 uncultured Calothrix sp. | reverse complement strand
ATCTGGGTCTGCAATTGGAAGGGGCTGGTCTTCAGTAGAGATAGTAATCCGAGCAACCTGATAATCTGGAGAGCTAAAATCGGCATTTGTAAAACCAGCAAGAGCTAAGGGAGAACTTCCGTCTTCGCTCAAAATTCTTCCACCGGTGACAAACCCAGGATGTAGCTGTACGACTCCATTTTGGTCGATTCCAGTATTCGGACTACTTTGACCGAAAAAAGCAGTACTATTTTCTGCTTCGTCGTTAACTTCGGTTCCAGCATCTAAAACCTGATTACCAGCAATAATAAAATCTGCTCCAATAAAATTTCCCTCCTCATCAAAAATCCGAATCGCTTCGGGATTTCCGTTAGCGACAAATGCATCATTGGAAGGAAGAAGCATCGAAGCATAGGAAAAAAACTGGCTATTTACATCATCGCTATCGAGAGTAAAAGTAGCAGTAGCAACTTCTCCGGGGTCAATTGGGCCTGCTGCATCTCCTTCGGGACCAGCAATCGCACCATCAAGCGTACCATCACCACTGAGAAGAAACTCTTGAGAAATCAAAGCCGTACTACCATCTTCGGCTAAACTTTCCAAACCTGGAGATGCAGGTCTACCACGGTCATATGTATCGAAATTGCCATTGTGGAAACCAACCCAAAAAGGAGTAAGGAAAGTTCCTTGTTGTGGTGCGAGATTTTCAATAGTGACTGTTATCTCTTGACGTGTCATTTCTTACTCTTGACTTATATATATTCAGTAATAATAATGAAAATATAGGCAGATGAAATATTACTGAGAGCCAAATAAGAATTTGCTGAACGACCCGTAAATCCAAACTTACAAGATATTAATTTCTTTGATACCTCATTCCCGGAAGCTGCGAAATTAATCCCATTAATTCCAACTGTAATAAAGCACTAGAAACTTCTGCTGCTGGCATTTTTGTTTGTTGAATTATAAAATCAAATGGCAACGATTCCGAAGAAATTGCTTTCATTACCTGATGTAAATCCGCAGGTAAATCTGGTAATGGCTTCTCTGCATCAGATGTCAAATTATTAACAGCAGCAACGGTTGGAATCGCACCCAACATTTTTAATAATTCATCCAATTCTTTGAGAATCGGAGTAGCACCTTGAGAAACTAACTTTAAGCATCCTTGAGATGAAAAATCATCAAGTCTTCCCGGTAAAGCGTAAACGTCCCTACCAAATTCATTAGCGTAATCAGCAGTAATCAAAGCACCGGATTTTTGAGGTGCTTCCATCACCAATACAGCACGAGATAAACCAGCAATAATTCTATTTCTTCGTGGAAAATGAGTCCGATGGGGTGGAGTCTTCGTCGGATATTCACTGACAACAAAACCTTGATTCAAAATCTGTTCGTATAATTTCCGGTTTTTTGCGGGATAAACCATATCTACACCAGTACCCAAAGCAGCAATGGTACGACCTCCAGCTTTAATAGCAGCTGAATGTGAAGCAGTATCGATTCCTTCCGCTAAACCAGAAACCACCGTAAAACCATTTTGTACCAAAGCAGCACTAATCCGACGAGTCCAACGTAATCCGTATTCTGTAGGTTGTCGCGTTCCTACGATTGAAACTAAGGGTTTTTGTGCCAAATTTTCCGTTAAATCTAGCTTTCCACAGTAGTAAAGCACCGGTGGGGGACTGGGAATTTCTAGTAGCAAACGAGGATATTCAGCATCAGCTGGAGTCCAGAAATTGGGATTTTCTTGTTCGTGCTGTTTAAGTAATTGTTCGGGATTGATTTGAGAACGTTGTTGAACTACCTTTTGCAAAGTTTGTAAACCAAAACCTTCCACTTCTCCCAACTCTGAAGAATCCGCTTTCCAAGAAGTTTTTGGGGAATCAAAATGTTGGTTTAATCTTTGTAGTAGTACCGGTCCAACCCCCGAAATTCTCGACCAAGCTAACCAGTACGCACGTTCTTCCGCCAATTTCCTATCCTCATTGCTACCGGTTTATTGTTCCCAAAAATTGGTTAGGGATTGGGGGAGATGGTGAGAACGAGGAAGAGAGGGAGAGAGGGAGAGAGGGAGGGAAATTATTAACTCTTAACTCCTAACTCCTAACTCTTAACCTTTAACTTTTGATTCTTTAAATATTCAAATACGGATT
>CAKZYM010000790.1 GCA_937884685.1 uncultured Calothrix sp. | reverse complement strand
AATACTTTACCTGCAAGAATGTATCGTCGTCTCAAAGCTTCTTTAGCAGGTTTAGAAGCAACTTCAGTGCTTACTGGTAAAAAGCGTCCGGAAGATGTAGCCAGAAGAACTCGTTCTACAGTTTTCCCCGATGCAGTAGGTATTGGACATTATGCAATTGACTTTCACCCCTGCATGACAAAAAGTCCTCCAGAAGCACCAGGAAACACCGAACGCGAAGGTGAGAGACGCGGTGCTGGACAAGCTTATCCATTTCAAATTGCGCTTCGAGCAATGATTCCTCAGAAAATAGATAATTTATTGGTGGCTGGTAAGAGCATCGCTACAAGTCATATTGCTGCTGCTGCTTATCGGGTACATTCCTTTGAATGGTCTGCTGGAGCAGCTGCGGGAACTACAGCAGCTTTTGCACTGAAAAATAATGTTGCACCTTACGAACTGGTGGATGAACTACCCAGAATTGAACCCCAGTTGATTAAATTGCAACGCTTGTTGAAACAAAACAATAATCCTACTGCTTTCCCAGATACTTCGATTTTTAACGACAAATGGAATGATTGGAGATAGGTAGAGAGTTTCGGTTATTAGTTATCAATTTTCATCGGTCGGATTTAGAAGGAATAGTGGCTGAGGAATTCTGACAAATACTTTTTTCCAATAACGGTAAATCCGCGAAACAAAGTTGTGGTTGAGCAGACTTAGAATTTATGCTTATTCCGTTTAAAGTAAGGGTAAAGTTCTTATAGCGATGACCTGTAGATAGTTACCTGCTTTATAATCTGTTGGTTGAATAGGCTTATAGATTAAGAAGAAGGCTCCACGCAGATGGTTACTATCTTTAATTATCACCGTTACGGTTTTTCTCTAAGTTCCAAGAGAACTGAGTTTCGAGCATCCTTGGATTTCGATGATAATTGATAATTAGTAACTGACAAACACTCATTGCAAACAATGCATTAAACTAATTATTTGGAATGCATTTTATTAAAATCCGTAGCAAATCTTTTATGGTTACTAAACTATCAGCAAATGTATATGGGATGGCTAACGCACCAACCATAGCACCCGAGCGTTCGGGCCAAGTCACCCGGAAAACCTATCCTAATTTTAAAGTAATTGTCCTCAACGATGACTTTAATACTTTTGGGCACGTTGCCGAATGTTTGATGAAGTATATTCCAGGAATGACTTCAGACCATGCTTGGGAACTCACAAATCAGATACATCACGAAGGACAAGCAATTGTTTGGGTTGGACCTCAAGAACCAGCCGAACTATATCACCAGCAACTGCGTAGAGCTGGTTTAACAATGGCTCCTTTAGAGGCCGCGTAGAAATGGCTAAACCCACCTCGAAATCCGGCAGACTCGTTTGGAATCACTCTACTCACATCGACGGTCTTATCCCTATTCTCGAACGTCTCTGCAACCAAGATAGTATTCAAACCATAACACCAGGAGAGATTCGTCGCGTGAGAGGTCACTCTCCTCATATGCAATTACGAGTGTCGGTTCCAATTAGAGGTGGGTTTAAAATCATCGCACGTCACGGAAAAACCGTGCAAGAAGTTTTTATTCTTACTACCTTAGAGCAGAATGAATTACAAAATGCAATTTCAATTGCAATGAAGAAGTAGTGGTTAGTTGTTAGTTGTTAATTGTTAGTGGTTAGTGGTTAGTGGTTAGTGGTTAGTTGTTCACTGTTCACTGTTCGCTGTTCCCTAATCCTCAATTCGACTCATGGCAAATTTATGTAGTGGCAAGCAGGTAATACAGGAAAATGTTAGAAAATATGATAAAGCTGTAGTCATTCTCAAACTCATTACTACAGCTTCTGAGAACGGTAATACAATTTTCTCAATACCGAAAGCAATACAATAGACTAACCAGTACGAAAAGCTCATTCTAAACAAAATTTTTTCGGTTTGCTGCATTTCAGTTTTAAGCTGCTCTTTATTCCACAGCAATATTAAACCCGTAATGCAAGCAAAAAATGAAAGCATTACAAAAAAATGATGACAGTTAAAATTTATTTGATGCATGGCACGTTTATACAAAAACTTTTCTTTAAAAAATAAGTCTAAAGGAATAAGTCTTTGGAGTTAATACATAGTTACAAAGTGCAATACAAAAGTGAGATTTATGTTAAGAAACAATATGAAATAATAACTTTTGAATCAGGAAACGGTAATCAGTGAACTGTGAACAATGAACAGCGAACAGTTATCAGTAAGTAGTAAACAACTAACCACTAACAACTAACAACTAACAACTAAACACTAACTCTTCATCACTCCTCTACTTCACAAGCTCCAATACTTACCCAATTGCTGGAACCATCGCGATTATGTTCTTTTTTCCAAATAGGAGCATTATGCTTGAGAGTATCAATAGCGTAGCGACAAGCTTCAAAAGCTTCTGAGCGATGAGGACAACCGACTGCTACTAAAACACTGATTTCACCGATTTTTAAATGTCCGGTACGGTGATGAATTACGACACGATTTATATCTGTCCACCTGTTGCGAATTTCAGCAGCAATTTGATAAAACACGCGCATGGCCATTGGCTCATAAGCCTGGTATTCCAAGGAAGTTACTGGTATTCCATCGGTTTGATTGCGAACTGTTCCACTCATCACCACAATCGCACCATTGGCTGGATGGTCGGCTAAATTATAAATTTCTGGAAGTGAAAGGGGAGCAAAAGTAATGGCAAAATTATCTTCTGGTTTAGGCTTAACTGCGGAATTTAATGTGGTTGAAGTCAACGAGTTCATAATATTTTCTTATAATTTCAATAATATTTAGCTCTGCTATTTTTTATTTAAAGCACGATATTGGTAAATTAGGAAACCTAGAAGGAAGGAAGTTATAGTTTCAAGATTTTGGGAGCATATAAAACTTCTAATTATCAACCTTCACTGATTACTGTATGTGACTCCGAGGCACGCTTTGCTAAAGCTGTTCTATAATTTTTATTTCAGGGCAAAAAATACGAAAAAATACGAAATTTTGTCATGGTTTGCGTAAATACAATTTAGTATAACAATGATTTTTATCTGTCGAAGGCATATTAATATAGTTTATGTGACGAAATTTTGGCGTGTTTAGTTGTAGATAAGCATTAAATGTTTCTAGTTATGCACTAACTACAAATAATCCTTTCTTTGCTGGAAAATTATCCTGGTTTATGTTTCTGGTTATTGATTGGTGTTAGTACGAACAACTCTCATAGCTTTAATCAACTGAGGATTTAGTAATGCAATGGTGTTCCTTTCTGTGGTTTTTAGCAGTTAGTCAACGCACAACTACTTTCACAAATTTTCCCATATTAATGAAGTTTAGCTGACAGTCAGATTCTCCAATTTTAAAGGAAATTCAGCAATAGTAGGAATATTAAATATAATGGTTTCTGAAAATGAAGCGTCAAGGCTAAAAACTTTATATGAGTATGAGATTCTTGATACTGTACCGGAACAAACTTTTGATGATTTAGTGTTGTTGGCTAAGCAAGTTGCAGGAACACCGATTGCTTTGATAAATTTAGTTGATGCTGAGCGTCAATGGTTTAAAGCACAATTGGGATTAAACTTCTCAGAAATGCCTAGAAATATCGGCTTTTGTTCTTTGTGCGTCAATCTTGGTGAAACTCTAATTATTCCCGATACTTTAGCTAACGAGCGGTTTGCGACTAATCCTGTAGTAATTTCTGAGCCGAATGTCAGGTTTTATGTTGGTATACCGCTGATTACACCTAAAGGTCAGGTGGTAGGAACTCTGTGTGCTATTGATACGGTACCTCGTTCGATAAGTCCCGAGCAAATACATTCACTTGAAGCGATTAGTCGTTTGGTGATTAAGCAATTAGAAATACGAATTGGTTTAAATAAATTAGCTGAGATTAAAGCAGAATACGAGCAAGCAAAAGAAGCTTTAGATGAAAGCGAAAGTATTATTAAAAGCTTTTTTGATAGCGCTCCGATGATGATGGGGATTGTTGAGGTTCGGGATAACGATATTCTACATATTTCCGGTAATACTACTGCGGCTAAATTCTTGGGTTTGACGACTGAAGAAATGACAAACCGCTTTGTTAGTGAGATGAAGATTCCACCAAAGCTGATAAATGAGTGGATTGACTATTATCATCAAACACAAATTAATCAATCTTTTATAACTTTTGAATATCCTTTTGATACTCAAGATGGTAGTAAATGGCTCAAAGCTAAGGTTTCACCGATTATAAATTGCTCGGAACATCAAAGATTTGCTTATTTAGTTGATGATATAACCCAGCGTAAGGAAGCCGAAGTTAGACTACGTTGGAAACAAACACTTTTGCGTTCGATGACGAGCGTGTCACCATTAGCTTTCTATGTGGTGGAAAACCGTACCGGGAATATTTTGTATGCGAATCAACGCTTTTATGATATTTGGGGTTTAGAGCATTTAAAAAAGCAGGTCGAATCCGGAGTGTTGAAACATGAAGATATCGTGGAAGCATTCCATAAATTAACATCTCAAGTTCCACCTTTTATCAATTCTTGTCAACCAGATTTTTTTGAAAAATGTATTTGTGAAGACGAAATATTATTACCTGATGGTCGTACTATTCGACGCTTTTCCAGAGCAATTCAAAATCAAGAAAATCAATATTTCGCACGGCTATATATGTTTGAAAATATTACTAGCCGCAAGCATATAGAGCATCAAT
>CAKZYM010000789.1 GCA_937884685.1 uncultured Calothrix sp. | reverse complement strand
AAGGGGGTTGAAATCCCTGAAACGTATGCGGAGAGTACTTGTGTGTACACGGTAGGGGAACATAATAGGGGGGATGATTTCAATAATAGAACCATGCTTACCCTCGTATTGTCCTTTCTCTATCACAACAATACGGTCGTTTTCACTAAAAGCCATAATAAGTAGCGAACCCTGTCAAAAACACTCAGATAACTACATCGCTGTCTTGTGTTATTTCGGGATGAGGCTAGCTTTTTTATTCCAAAGTCTAAAAAACCTTTAACCTTTAACATTTATTTAATAAAATAAGATTCGTCATCTACCTATTACAATGCCAGACCTCACACCTAATTCGAGTTTCAGTTTGACTTTACGTTTAGAAATTCCGAATAAAATCGGGATGTTCGCTAGCGTTACTAATGCTATAGCAGCCACTAAAGGGAATCTCGGTCAAATTGATTTAATTGAACAAAGCAGACAGGTTTCGATTCGCGATATTACTGTTGATGCTGCGAGTACGGAACATGCTGATAATATTATTCAAGCGGTTAAAGCGTTGCCGGTGATTAAGGTTATAGATGTCTACGACCGCACTTTTAATCTACATCGCGGTGGAAAAATCAGTATTGCTAGCAGGATTCAACTCAAGAGTATATCCGATTTAGCGATGGCTTATACTCCCGGTGTGGGACGTATCTCTAGCGCTATAGCTCAGAATCCCGAAGAAGTTTACAATTTAACGATTAAACAAAATACTGTTGCTATTGTTTCCGATGGTAGTGCTGTTCTGGGATTAGGAAATTTAGGACCGGAAGCTGCTTTACCCGTGATGGAAGGGAAAGCGATGTTGTTTAAGGAATTTGCAGGTATTGACGCTTTCCCAATTTGTCTTGCTACTCAGGATACAGATGAAATTGTGAATGTGGTGAAAAATCTGGCTCCGGTATTTGGAGGTGTGAATTTAGAGGATATTGCTGCTCCTCGTTGCTTTGAAATTGAAGCGAGATTAAGAGAAGAATTAGATATTCCAGTTTTTCACGATGACCAGCACGGTACCGCTATAGTTACTTTGGCTGCGTTGTTTAATGCTTTGAAATTAGTCCAAAAACCCATAGAAGAAATTCGCATTGTTATCAATGGTGCTGGTGCTGCTGGAGTTGCAATAGCCAAGTTGCTGCGTAAAGCTAAAGCCAAAGAAATTTGGATGTGTGATTCTAAAGGAATTATTTCTACGAGTCGGAATAATCTCAATGAAGAAAAGCGTAATTTTGCAGTTAAAGCGACTGGGAAGTTAGCCGATGCTGTAAAAGATGCGGATGTGTTTATCGGTGTCAGCGCTCCGGGAGTATTAACACCAGAAATGGTCAAGACAATGGCAAAGGATGCAATTGTTTTTGCAATGGCCAATCCAGTACCGGAAGTTCAACCTGAATTAGTTCGAGATGATGTTGCTGTTATCGCGACCGGACGCAGCGATTATCCAAATCAAATCAATAACGTATTAGCTTTCCCTGGAGTATTTCGCGGTGCTTTAGATTGTCGTGCAGCAACAATCACTACTACCATGTATCTCGAAGCAGCAAGTGCAATTGCTTCTTTAATTAAACCGTCAGATTTAACTAAAGAAAATATCATACCATCGGTATTTGACGAACGAGTATCAAGCGTAGTTGCAGGAGCGGTACAGCGTGCGGCCCGTGAGGGGGATATTGCGCGACGGTAATGGGTAAGGGGTAAGGGGTAAGAGGTAAGAGGTAAGGGGTAAGAGGTAAGCGGTAAGGGGGGAGGTAAGGAGAAGATAATTCTCATTATTCCTAACTCCTAACTCTTATTCCCTATTCCTCACTCCTAACTCCTCACTCCTAACTCCTAACTCCTAACTCTTATTCCCTATTCCTCACTCAAAAATTTTAAATAATCATTACTCAATTCTTTAACTGCTGCATCATAAAATTGTTTACCGTGTTCTGGTGTTGCTAGGGCTGGATTTGAACCCATTCTGCCATCTGGATACTTTTTACGAAAGTTTGCTGCGCTATAAATTCTGTGTCCTTTTGCTACTTCTTCTGATAAGGTCGCTTGTTTTATCGATTCTGGATATACATACTGCGTTAAAGCAACTTCGGAAGGAGTAGCATGAGAACCTTCTTCATCTCCATATAATTCTTTAGCTAACTTATATACGGAAATGCACATAAACCAGTTCCCGACTTTGCATTTTACTTTGTCAGCATTGGGAATATGTAAATCAGCTAAATCAAAGTATGTTTCGGAAAAAGCAGCTTTGAGAGTAGCCATATTACCCCCATGTCCGTTGATAAAATAAAACTTGGTAAAACCAGCTTTGACTAAACAAGCTATATATTCTTTGACTACTTGAATCATGGTACTCGGACGCAAGCTGATGGTACCGGGAAAAGCTGTATGGTGCAATGCCATTCCGACGTTGATGGTTGGTGCTACCATCGCTTGGGTTGATTCACCAACAGCATGAGCTAAGGATTCCGCACATATCGCGTCAGTTCCAATTAATCCCGTTGGGCCGTGCTGTTCGGTGGAACCTATGGGAAATATAATCCCTTGAGATTGCTGTAGATAGGTTTCAACTTCTTGCCAAGTACTCAGATGCAGTAACATTTTTTAGTGATTCTGTGTGATGGGAATACTATCTATTCTGAACGACATGTGATGCTCACGGGGTTGTAAATACAAAGTTCTATTTTGTAGCAGCTTATTTTTCTATCCGAAGTCAGAATCTGGATACGGGAGCATCCCAATTATGCAAAAAACCCGCAGACTAGAAGTCTGGGGCTAATAGTACAAAGCCCCTGAGCCGCACTATGTCCTAACGGACACGCTACGCTAACGTGAACGGGTTCGCTAGTTTTGGGGACGGAAACCGACACCCCTTTCCTTGTCTCACCACCTGCGTGGGCTATTAAGATGCT
>CAKZYM010000788.1 GCA_937884685.1 uncultured Calothrix sp. | reverse complement strand
TTTTTATATACACCCCCAACGTTTCTGGGGATACGATGTAGCCTTGCTGACTCAATTACCTGACTTATTTTCTCAGCGTTTTACAACACCCGCTACAAATGACCCGAATGAATTCTACAGAGAAGTTGGGCGAGATGATACTTGGGTAGAAACTCTGCTGTGCGCCGCGAAAAATAGCACCCAGGGTTATGGGAATGCTACTGAACACGGTACAGGTTACAAATATGCGATTCCCGAAAACCAGCGTCCTTCTAGCTGTCGTTAATTTGTTCTAGTTTTACTTTAGCCAAAAAGCCAGCGCGATTTAGTTATTTAGATATGATTAACTACAAAAAACTGCAAATATCCAAATCCAATCAATCGGGTTTTACTATCATCGAGTCATTAGTAGCAGTCATTGTCGTGGCTATTTTAATGACTGCAATATCACCTGTAATTGTTCTATCCGTAGCAACACGGGTACAGTCAAGACGTATTGAATTAGCAGCAGATGCAGCTACAGCCTACATTGATGGTATCAAGTCAAATAAAATTGCGGCTCCATCTTCCCCTATTACTGGTGATAGTCAAAACATAAAAGATTATGCTCCACCTTCAGTAGGCAGTTTAACCTGTAGTACTACTAATGATTACTGTACGGCACCTGCAACTAACTTATATTGCTTAGATGGTGATGGTGATGGAACTGGCTGTACCAAAACTAGCAGTAAAGATTTTGTGATTCAAGCATTTCGTTATAACAAAGCTTCCTCTGATGAAGAGAAAGGCTACCAATTGGGTTTGCGCGTTTACAGAGCAGATGGATTTGCAAATGATGGCGGAAATTTGCAAAAAGCACCAGCTAAACAAAATACATTTACGGGAGGGATTGGAAATCGTAAAACACCATTATTTGAAATTACTACAGAAATATCAGATGGTAATACTTCATTTAGTGATTTATGCGACCGGTTGAGACCACAAAATGCTTTAGATAATGCTCAATCTGGCTGCTAAATATTAATCTGTAAAGGAACAATTAATCATTATGAATACATTTCCAGGGTTGTTAAGTAAGCAGCTAAAATGCTCTCCAATTAAACGAAAAATAGGTGGATTTACCTTAATTGAATTATTAGTAGCAATGATTCTAGCTGCTTTGGTGATAACGCCATTGTTAGGGTTTATGGTTAATATTTTAGATACAGACCGTAGAGAACAAGCTAAGGTAAATTCAGAACAAGAAATCAAAACAGCGCTTGAGTATATTAGAAGAGATTTAAAACAGTCTGTCTATATTTATGATGCCGATGGCATTAAAGCAATTAGGTCGCAACTACCTCAATACGCAAATAAAGATAATTATTTTCCCGTTCTTGTTTTCTGGAAACGTCAATTTATTCCACAAGGACTTGAGATTGCAACGGGTCAAATAGATGATACTTTTGCCTATTCTTTAGTAGCCTATTATTTAATTAAAGATGATGATGCTACATGGTCTAATGCTGCTAGAATTGGCAGATTTCAAATTAGTAATGGCTATGGGAAAGATTCAACAGAGATAAATAATACTAGAGATGCAGGTTTTCAAATGTTCGAGCTTGAAGGTGAAGGCAACCTTGAGACCAAGATGAATGCATGGACGAAAAAAGATGATGAAGCATATACACAACAAGTTTTAACTTTAGTTGACTATATTGACCAAACTCAAATAGGTACAAATAATCTAGCCCCTACTTGTTCTAACAATTATCAGTTAATACCAGAATTTTCTACTGGAACTGAAGACTCTGTTGCTACCGGTGAAGTCAGAACACGCGGTTTTTATGTATGTGTAGATACACCAGACACTGTTGCAGAAGTTTATATACGTGGCAACGCTGTTGCTCGCATTCAAAATAACAATTTAGATTTTAATGATAGTAAAAAAAGTTATTTTCCTCAAGTAAGAACAACAGTAGAAGGACGTGGATTCTTATTCACTAAATAAAAGAGTATATGTATATAAAAATTGTTTAAGAGGGCTAATGAACTGCAATAGATAAGTAACTTTAAATCACAATTTTTTTGACATATCCATTTATCTAAATTTTGAATTTGCATAACCAATTAATGGAAGCCCACTATGTTTGACAAAGTTTTAAAGAAATGTTTACACAATAGCTCTTTAAAAATAGTTCGTGGAAAATCAAAATCTTCTGGCTTTACCTTAATCGAAGTATTGGTAACGATAATTATCGTTGGTATTCTTTCAGCAATAGCTGCACCAAGTTGGCTTGGGTTTGTAGCCAGACAACGACTCAATAAAGCCAACGACATAGTTTTGGCAGCATTGAGAGAAGCACAACGGGAAGCTAAAAAAACGAAACTTTCTTACAGTGTTAGTTTCAAAACTGATACTGACGGAGAACCTCAAATAGCCGTTTATCAAGGCACAACACCTTCAAATTGGCGAAGCTTAGGTGCGGAGATAGAAGTAAAACCAAAAACTATTTTACTAGGTACTAATCTTCAACATAGCAATGATGCTAAGGATAATGTAAATGACATATCCTATGGTGATGATTTTGATGCGACAAAACCCCAGACCATTACCTTTAATTATCTAGGTATAATGGATAGGAAGACCGATGGAAATTCTTCCGATACAGATTTAAAAGTTTTACTAGCTATACCTAAAGTTAACAACCCTACAGAAGCTAGCGGTGTTAAACGTTGCGTCATTGTAAAAACATTAATCGGAGGAATACAAACAGCAAAAGACGACGATTGCACTTAATAAGCATAATAAAACCTCCAGAAATTCAATAAAAATACTGAACCAAAAACTGCACCCGAAAGACGAAAATTAATACATCGGGTGCAGTTTTATATTTCTATCGAATTGCTATTACAATTCACTTACCGACCTAAAAAATAACCTTAACACCAAAACTTAAAGCGCTATGACAGAGTGCATAAACTTTACCGTAGCTATCCCCACATACAACGGTGCAAGTCGATTACCCGAAGTTTTACAAAAACTGCAAAATCAACTGCATACCGAAAATATCTCTTGGGAAATAATAGTTGTCGATAACAACAGCACCGATAACACGGTTGATGTTGTAAAGCAATACCAAGAAAATTGGCAGCATCCCTTTCCTTTAAAATACAGCTTTGAATCCAGACAAGGTGCAGCATACGCTCGCGAAACAGGAGTTACAGAAGCCAAAGCTGAAATTATCGGTTTCCTCGATGACGATAACTACCCCGTATCAAATTGGGTCGCAAAAGCTTATGAATTTGCTCAAAAATATCCCCAAGCAGGAGCAATTGCAAGTCAAATTCACCCTAACTGGGAAATTGAACCACCAGAAAACTTTCAACGGATTGCGCCATTTTTAGCAATCACCGAAAGAGGTAACATACCCTTACTCTACGAACCAAAAAGCAAACTATTACCCCCTTCAGCAGGAATAGTTATTCGTAAACAAGCTTGGTTAGAAAGCGTACCCGAAAACTTAGTTTTAACAGGTAGAGCTAACGGTAGTATGCTCACCGGAGAAGATACCGAAATGCTGTCTTATATTCAACAATCAAACTGGGAAATTTGGTACAACCCAGAAATGGAAATTTATCATCAAATTCCCCGTTGGAGATTGCAAAAAGAATATTTATTTCCCTTCTTCAAAGGAATTGGATTAAGTCGCTACGTTACCAGAATGGTTGATATCAAACCATATTTAAAGCCAGCAGCAATATTTGCTTACATGGCCAACGACTTACGAAAAATTTTATTTCATATATTTAAACACGGTAAAAAAGTTAAAACAGACTTAGTTACAGCCTGCGAAATGCAGTTATTTGTGAATAGTTTAATTAGCCCTTTTTATCTGTGGAAGAATGGCTATTTTAAGAAGAAATTTGAAGGGTAAGGTAAATCTTGAAACGACCTCACCCTCGAAGTGAACCTCTCGTTACTAGGCTCAGCCTAGAAACGTAATTTCAGAAGGCTCTGCCTTCATTCTAAGTTAAAGGCAGAGCCTTATGAAATGGGTTCCCAGCCAGAGACTGGGAACCAGTTCCATAGTCCGCGCAGGCGGACTTAGTAGGTGTAGCCGCACCCTTTAGGGTGTCGGCGACTTATTAGTTATCAGATTATCCGTATCTACCAGTGTGGTGCATTTATCCAATCACTAAATGTTTAATAAACACTGGAATAATAACTCTAGCAGTGGCTTTACTCTGCTCGAAGTATTGGTAGTTATTGCAGCTATTGGTATATTAGCTACTGTTGCTGCTCCTTCTTGGGTGGCTTTTATTAATACTCGTAAACTGAATGCTGCTTCTGACAAAGTTTACCTTGGTTTACTGCGTGCAAAACGCCAAGCCCAAAGAACTAAAACCACTTGGCAATTCAGTATTCGCGAAAAAGAAGATATCGTACAGTGGGCCGTTCATCCCGAGACTGTTAATCCAAATAATGCTAACTGGAATAGTTTAGACTCGAATGTCGTTTTAGACGAAGAAACCACTTTACTTTTACGAAAATCAACTCAGGTCAGACATATTCAGTTTGATTACAGAGGTAGCGTCAGAAAACCACCTTTGGGAAGAATCACTTTATCTAGTAAATATGGTGGTAAAGCTAAACGCTGCGTTTATATTTCTACGATTTTGGGAGCAATACGAACCGCGAAGGAACGCGATAAACCTAAAAAAGGTGATTATTGCTATT
>CAKZYM010000787.1 GCA_937884685.1 uncultured Calothrix sp. | reverse complement strand
GGATGCGGCGTTAAATCCCGTTCAAACATCAACCGCATCGGGTCACCTTGAATTCCCAGCGGTGGTTGAACACCTATCCAAACATTACCCAGTTGAACACCACCAACATGGAATTCATCACCATAAGTTTTGATACCAGAACCAGTCAGGGATTTCCACTGTTTTTCAACGCGGGTAGTTTGGAGATATCCCAGCCATTTTTCCAAAGTTCTGACATTTACAAACGTTTCTCCTTCTCCCCTTGTCTCCTCGTCCCCTTGTCCCAACTCATCCGCTTCCTTGACCAAAAGAATTAATTCTTCTCCATCTTCCGGGATTTCCCCAACGTCGTAACCTTGTTCCTGCAAAGCATGGAGAAATTTTAATAAACTACGAGGTACATTTAATAAAGCAGCGGTACCGGTCGCACCATATCCAGGTGGAAAACCGTAGAGAACAACCGCGATTTTCCGTTCCGAAGCAGGTTTCTGTCGAAGATTAACCCAGCTTTTCACCCGACCGATTAATCTTTCTACCCTTTCCGGAACCAAATAAATATCTTCTCCCACCAAACCACCGAGGGGAACGGTGTCAATCGCTCCATCCAATTCCGGTAAAGCATACAAAACCACACTTTGTAATCCACCGATACCTTGACGAGTCCAGGAATGAATATCTTGAATTAACAGAGGTGCAGCAACAATATAAGGTACATTTTTTGCAGCGAGAATACCTTTAGCAATATCAACTTGTCTCCCAGCTTCCATAGAACCAGCGGGTCCTCCTACCAAAGGAAACCCAATTGTAGAAACAATCGCATCAACCTTACCCGCTTCCGGGGAAAGTGAAAGAGTCGTCTTATTACCTTGGTTTCTTTGTTGAATTTCGTAATCCGTAGTCATCCAATCCCGAACAGCTACATGTCCTTCGACACCGTTGATAAATATTGGTAAAGGAATTAAATCAGCTTCTTCAAAACGTTTGATTAATTGCGGAATATAAGGTTGTTTAGTGATTACATGTTTTCGGTAGAGGAGAATTCCGATTACTTTGTTCTGGGTTTCAGATCCCCCCAACCCCCCTTGAAAAGGGGGGCTTTTTTTCTCCTGTTCCCCCCTTTGATAAGGGGGGCTAGGGGGGATCTTAAATTTCTCGTACCAATTTAAATATTCCTTCGGTGATTCAAAATAACCATCATAATCAGGGTGAAGCAATCCTATATTCGGTGTTTCCAAAGGTGCAGGAATATCACCGACTTTTAAATTTAAATACTTTTCTGCTAAAGTCCAAAACAATGAAGCGACGTTTTCAGAACCCCCAGCATTCCAATAACCGTAAATAACTAACCAGTTGCGTAAGTCTTGAACCTTCTGAACTGGGATAAATTTTAATAGTTTGGGACCAATTTTTAAGAAGCTAATATAGCCAGCAAGTTTGTCTTCTTCACGTCCGTTACCGAACTTATCCAAAATAAATTTTACAGGTTTTGGCATTCCCTTGGGTTTATCACCGATGGAGAAATCCCCGATTTTGTTGCAACTCATCAACTCCAAAGCTGACTCAAATACCAAGCGAATGGGAATATCTTTTATTCGTTCCCTTAACCATAAAACTTGGTCGTAGTCGAATAATAAACTACCGAAAAACACATCAGCATCTTGAAGAGCGGTTTCAACTTCAGTTTGTTTGCTATTGATATCTCTGTCGCTAAATACCCGAATATCTAAACCTGAGCAGCGAGATATAGCCATATCAGCAGCTTTACGATACAAACCAGCATTGAAAGATTCAAACCCTGCAATCAAAACGATGTGCTTCATATCCCAAAACCAAATGCTTCATTCTACAACTTTAGCGAACTATCGGACGGTTGAAGCCACCTCTATACAAGCAAATTCTTCCCTAACGGACTATCTTTCATCTATTCTGACACCTTCTAAAGACGTAGCAGTGCTAAGTTTCCTGACGTTCTGGAGAAAACCAACTACTAAAAATCAATTTGATAGTTTACTAAGCAGATTATCAATATTTATAAAAAGTTGATGAAACATTATTTTAAATAGCTAATTTGCTAAAAAAAACAGATTATTGCTAACGAATAAAGATGCTGAATTAGTTTTTAAACTGTGTATATATTAATTGAAATATACAACAATATATCATTTCATAAAATTTGAAAAATAAAATAGTATTAATTAAATAAAAATAGTTGCATAAAAATAAACAAAATATATATCTAAAATACAATTGACCGTATGTAATTAAAATATCTTGACTTCTATCATCTGCAATGTTTAAAAAGTAATGTTTAATATTTTAGGTAACTATATGAGATTTGGAATTGATATTGGTCATAACTCCCCTCCCGACACCGGAGCAAACGGAATTAAATATGAAGACAATTTAACTATGGATGTCGGAAATAGGGTGATGGGTAAATTAAAAGATTTAGGACATAAAGTTGTAAATTGTAAACCATCAAAATCTTATAGCGTAGGTAATTCTCTACGTCAAAGATGCTCTACAGCCAATAGAAATAAAGTAGATGTTTTTGTTTCCATACATTTTAATGCATTTAACGGCTTTGCTAATGGTTCAGAAATATTTGCGACTAGTAACGCTGGGAGAAAAATCGCCAAGTCAGTATTAGATGAAATTCTTAAAATGGGATTTTTTAATCGCGGTGTTAAAAATGGTTCCCATTTATTTGTTTTACAAAATACAAATATGCCAGCAATTTTAGTAGAAGGTTGCTTTATTGATTCTCCGAAAGATATGCAATTATTTAATTCGGAATCAATGGCAAATGCAATTGTTAAAGGATTAACAGGTAAATTACCTTCAAAACCTGTTGTAACAATACCAGATGAAACATCAAATCCTGATGTATCTGTAATCAGATTGCAAAAAGTTTTAAATCGTCTCAGAATGACAGATTATAGCGGTAAACCTTTAGATGAAGACGACGATATGGGTCTCGCAACTATATCAGCACTGAAGAAATTTCAAGAAATAGTTGATATTCAGCAAACAGGAATTGCTGGCCCAACTACATGGGGTGCAATTAACCAAGTTCTAGCAAAACCTGTAATTAGAAAAAATCATGCTTCTGGTATAGTGATGAAATATTTACAATACCGCGTTGGTGCAGAATCTGACGGTATATATGGTGCTTTAACAGAAGCTGCAATTCAACAATTTCAACGAGCAAATGGTTTACATGCTGATGGAATTGTAGGTAATTTGACTTGGCGAAAATTAATAGGTTAAGAGTTAGGAGTTAGGAGTTAAGAGTTAGGAATTAGGAATTAGGAATTAAGAGTTATTTTGCTTTTAACTTATGATGTTAGATTTTGGATTTTATATTAATTACTTTCTGCTCAAACCTCAGCCATCTCTCTTTATCTTCTTCCTCTGCGCTCTCTGCGCTCTCTGCGGTTTTTTATTCTCAAGATTGAAGTTCCCACTTATAACTATATATATTAATTACTGCGAGGAATACAAAGATGGAGCGCAGGGAACTGCTTGAACTGTACAAAAATGGACAAAGAGATTTTCGGGGACTTGATTTAGGAAGCTTAGATTTAAACGAAGTTGATTTAAGTCACGCGGATTTCAGCGGTTCTAGAATGAATTCTTTTCTTGATGGAGCAAATTTGGCTGGGGCTAATTTTACTGAAGTTTCCTTGGCTGAAGCTAGTTTTGTTAATGCTAATCTCTCAGGAGCCATCCTAAAGCAAGCCAATTTGTATTTTGCAAAATTTCATGCTGCTAATCTTATTGGAGCTAACTTGGAAAGAGCTAAACTCGAATGTGCCAGTTTTAGAGGACCTAACTTAACTAAAGCGAATTTAAGAGCAGCTTATGGGGAAAGTACAAGTTTTAAAAGAGCTAATTTGACAGAAGCCATTCTTATAGGAGCTTATTTGGAGAAACTTAATTTAACTGAAGCTAATCTAACTAAAGCTAACCTTCAAAGTGTTAACCTGATAGGTGTTAATTTACGCGATACTAATTTAAGAGAAGCTAACTTGGAAGGAGCCACTCTTAAAGAAGCTTTTTTCTGTAATACTATTATGCCAGACGGAACTATTAGAAATGACAATTGTTGAAATGAAGTAACTTG
>CAKZYM010000786.1 GCA_937884685.1 uncultured Calothrix sp. | reverse complement strand
TTTATTAACTTATTAAATCTTGGAGATGCAATTATGGAACGCTTATTACTTGCTGCTGTTGGAACAATTTTAATCGCAACTACTGCTACACCACCTGTTTTAGCTAATAAAACTGCTGTTAATTCAAATATAAATACTACTCAAAACCAACTTCAAAAAAATATCACTCCATTTAATCTAGTTTCTCTTGCTTATCAAGGAAAATTTAAAACTCAAGGTGTTGGTGGTTATAATTCATTGATAACGGCAATTTTATTTGATGAAATTAGCGGAAAAGATTTAGTACAAATTGGCATCGATACCGGAAGATTATCTGCTGAAACAATTAATGATTCAAGTTATATTGTCTCTGTAGATTCCCAATTGAAAAAATTACCTAAAAATTAGTTGCTGTAGTGCATAAAGATATTGATTATGAAACTATATGATTTAGAGCTTTCCGGCAATTGCTATAAGGTACGCTTATTTTTATCTTTGCTGGATATAGATTACGAACTTGTACCAGTTGATTTTATGGGAAAACAACATAAATCGCCGGAATTTTTAAAATTAAATCCTTTGGGACAAATTCCGGTGTTAGAAGATGGTGATTTAGTTTTAAGGGATTCTCAAGCGATTTTAGTTTATCTAGCGAAAAAATATGGTGGAGAAGATTGGTTTCCTACCGATGCAGTTGGGATAGGAATAGTAACTCAATGGTTATCCACAGCAGCCAATGAAATTGCTCGCGGTCCTGCTGATGCAAGGGTAGGTACAAAGTTTGGTTTTGGAATTGACGTAATTGCAGCACAGAAAAAAGCAGAACCAATTTTAAATCTTATCGAACAGCATTTGAGTCAAACTGAAAATCAGTGGTTGGCTTTGAATCGTCCTACTATTGCTGATATTGCTTGTTTTCCCTATATCGCTTTAGCACCCGAAGGTGGAATTAGTTTAGAAAATTATCCTGCTATCAATAAATGGTGTAATCAAATTAAAAAATTACCCAATTTCATTGAAATGCCAGGAATCAGCAAGTAACTAATTTACAACCCGCAAAGGTGGATTTTGCCTTTGTCGCAGCGATTTCAACCGCCAAATGAATTCATGAAAATCCCTGCATAAACCTATCCGTTATTAAAATCCAAAATCCAAAATCCAAAATCCAAATGTCTGAAAACTGGTTCGACAACATATATATAAAAGCCAAGGGAGATTCAAAGCAAGTTCCTTGGGCGAATATGACAGCAAATGCTTATCTCAAAGATTGGTTAAATCAACATCCGAAATTTGGCAATGGTTTAAAAATAAAAGCTTTGGTTGTCGGATGTGGATTGGGAGATGATGCGGCATTATTAGCTGAAAAAGGCTTTGATGTAACTGCTTTTGATATTTCTTCTACAGCCATAGATTGGTGCAAACAAAGATTTCCCAATTCGACCGTTAACTATGTTGTTGCTGATTTATTCGATTTAGATTTACATCAAGAATGGATACGAAATTTTGATTTTGTTTTTGAAGCGAGAACAATTCAATCTTTACCTTTAAAGGTTCGCGAACAAGTAATGGAAATCATTGCTCAACTAGTTGCTGATGAAGGAACTTTATTAGTTGTCACCGTGACTCGCGATACTCCCCAAGAACCAAGCGGCGCACCTTATCCTTTATCCTTAGAAGAAGTTGATTATTTTCAGAAGTTGGGATTGCAAGAGATTAACCGTAATAGTTATTCCGAGAAGAACAGTAGATTTCCCAAACGATTGAGAATTGAATATCTTTTTAAGTCAAAATCTTAATCATCTTCAGCTAACTGTCTTAACATCTTCTCCACTTCTTGCGGATTGCTAATTCCCATGAATCCTATTTCCTCGGTTGTTTGATTTCTACGACTGTTGAAATTACTGGTGCTTTGTTGAACTGCCATAACTACGTCACCAGTACCATCTGCTCGCTCTTTCCTATATATGTCTTTTAACTTAGAGGGAGGGTAATTTCTGATAGTGGTAGACAAAATATTGCCAAACGAGGTAACTGGAATAGCAATAGATAAAGCTCTTTTATTTGTAATTACATAAGCTGTGTTTTTTGCCGATAGCCAAAACCATATAGGACTAGACAGCATTCCAAAACCAACAATAAGAAAAGGTATACCGAACATAGCAAAAAAAATGCTAGCCCCTGATGCACCCAATACCCAAAATATGACAAAACCCGTCCAAGGAATAGCGAATAAAAAACTGCCCATTGAAGATGCTGTAAAAAAACGAGGTATGGGTTGTCCAATCCATCTAATAGATTCCCCAATTTCAAGTTCTTTATCTACTTTCTGACGAAGTTTATCTGGTAATTCTAATTTATTTGTCATAATTACTCTGTTAAAAACATATTTAATTTACTCGGTCAAACTCAATCTGTTAAATATATCTTCAACAGTTATCTACCAATTTCCAACAGTAGATATAAGTAAAACATCTCCTACATGTCTTTTATTTCCATTAGTTGATTCGTTTTAAAAATTTTTATAAAAACAGCCCTTGTAATAATGCAAAACCGTTTTATTGTCAATGACTGTATTCGATAATCAATAATATAGTATTCCAAATCACATCCAACTCTACATTTATTGATATAAACTTCGATTTTTAAGTAGAGTATTTTTGAACTATGTAATACGCATTTTCGCTAACGTAATACAAAAGTCAAGTCAATTGCTGTTTATTTAAGGGTTTCTAAGCATCAAATTTAGAAAAGACTATACTGCTTCCCTCAAAATAACAATATCACATTTTGCCTGAAACTCCTGTAATCTCGTGAGTTAATTGAGAATAGCGTCAATAACAATGTTCATGTAAATGAAGGTAAAGCGATTGTAACGAAATTTGAATACAGGATTTTAATTGATATTTAGTTTTGAACAAATTTTATTTATCAGATGATGATTTCTGATGTTTATTTGAGATGATGAGGGATTAACTTTAAAATTAGAGAAACTAGGATTTTTTAGGTTTAATGGGTGAGTGCTGGATTTAATTCCGAGGATTGAGGTTGGTGAATGGCACTTTACGATAAAATTGGCAGAAATTATGGTAAAACGAGACGAAGCGACCCGCGAATAGCGAGAAAATTATTAGATATTTTGGAATCTTCTCAAGCTTCTACAGTTGTAGATATTGGTGCTGGGACTGGTTCTTATGCATTTTTTCTTGCCGAATATGGATATGAAGTGATTGCGGTAGAACCTTCAGCGACAATGAGAAATCAAGCAATATCTCATCCAGCCATCGAGTGGGTTGATGGATATGCGGAAAATTTACCATTACCCAATCAAGCAGCAGAAGCAGCGATAATCATGCTTGCTTTTCATCATTTCCAAGATTATCGACAAGCATTACAGGAAGTTAATCGGGTTGTAGGTAACGGTAAGATAATTTTGTTTACTTACGACCCGGTAATGATTTCAAGCTTTTGGTTAACTAAATATTTTCCTTCTCTTATTAAAGATGTTGAATCTACTTTTATTCCGATTCCCAAGTTGAGCGATGAGATTAGCTTGGTGACTGGAAATAGTGTAAATGTAAGTCCGTTTCGATTACCCCATAATTTATCGGATTCATTTGCTGCTGTTGGTTGGGCAAGACCGGAGTTGTATTTAGATAGCAATATTCGTAATGGGATTTCTTCTTTTGCGAAAATTGATAGTGATGAAGTCGAGCAAGGGGTTTTGCGTTTACAAGAAGATTTGGAAACGGGAAGATGGGATAAAGAATATGGTTATTTGCGAAAGCAGAAACAATATGATGTTGGTTATCGGTTTATAGTAAGTAAATGATGGGGAATAGGGAATAGGGAATAGGGCATTGGACATTGAGAATTGGAAATTGGTTTTTATTTTAAATCCAGTTAATAATTTGGTGCTTTTAATTGTTTATTACTCATTATTCATTTCTTTCACAATCATTTTCACTCCACCACTGGGAGCAAGGGTAAAACCACGACGCTGAATTTTGACGGGTTTATCGTCTGAGGAAGCAAGCTGATATTTGGATATAACTGTTGCGATAACCAATTTCATTTCTAGTAAAGCTAAAGCATATCCCAAACATCGACGACTTCCACCACCGAAGGCAAAGTATTCCGAAGGGGAATATTGTTTTTCGAGAAAGCGTTGTGGTTTGAATTGTTCGGGGTCGGGATATAAGTCTTCTCGGTAATGTACTAAATAAAGACTTGGCATAAATATTGTTTCGGCATCAAATTCAATTCCGGCTATTTTGATTGGTGATTTAGCGATGCGTGGAAAAAGTACTGGGAGAACTGGGTACATCCGCAGAGTTTCTTGACATACTGCTGATAAATAAGGAAGTTTGGCTGTTTCTAATGGATTGGGATTTTCTCCTAAACTTTTTAGTTCTAGCTGCAATTTTTCGATGACATCTGGGTTTTGATAAATTTGATAAAAAGCCCATGATAATGCTGTGGCAGTAGTTTCATGACCTGCGAATAATATTGAAATCATTTCGTCTTTTAATTCTTCGTCGGTCATGGATTCACCGTTCTCGTCTCGAACTGCCATCATCAAGCTGAGAACGTCGTTACCTTGATTATCTTTTTGTGCTTTTATTTTTATTCTTTTCTCTTCAATTTCTGCTTGGAGTAAATCAAAAACTTGTTGCTGTAACCGTCTCATCTTTCCCCAAGGACTCCAAGCTCCCCAATCTTTTTGTAAGAATGGTAAAAATAGCATGCTCGAACGTAAAGGAGAATCGGTCATATCGAGCCAATTTGTAAGTAAAGGTTTGAGTTGTTCGTAGCGTTCTCCTTCACTTAAACCAAAGACTACCTGTAAAATTATTTCTAAACTTATTTTCTGCATCGTCGAACGGACTATAAAAGATTCGCCGATTTTCCACTGATTAGCTATTTTTTCGGTGATATCTATAATTTGTTCGGCGTAAACTTGGATTTTCTCACCGTGAAACGAAGGCATCAATAATTTACGCTCCCGACGATGGCGATCGCCATCCATTAGCATCAAAGAATTCTTACCAATTAAGGGTTCTGCAAGGTTATTAGCTCGACCGATATCAAATTTGGAATCTTGGTTGAAAAGTTCTTGAATAGCTTTGGGATTACCGATAATTACAGAAGAGCCAATTCCAGATAATCGCATGGAAAAAATATCTCCATACTTCTGGCTATATTTCTTTTGAAATCCAATCGGGTCGGATATCCAATTCATTAATTGCAGCCAAGAAGGTTTAGGAATGCAGTTCGGTAATTGACTCGACATAAAAATTTCCCCCCTGGTTTATCTCGATAGCTTAAATATCTTTATTGTCCTATGGTAGTGAAGTGTAATGGTTTATGCATTCTACAGCGACCATTACATCCAAGTAATTTACAGATTGATTCTTCGATTCAATTTAATTTAATATAATTTAATAGTTATTCTTTACAACTGATAACTGTTTATCGATAATTCACACTCAAGCGATGAACAACTGATAACTGATAATTGTTCATTGATAATTGATAACTGATTCAAGCGGTAACAAGTTCTTTCTTAGAAGCAGTTCTAGAAGAGTAAGAAGTTGAAACCGGAACAGCAGTCTTATGAGAAACGATATCGTAAACAGCTTCTAAAGTAGATTCAATAGAACCTTGTATCCAAGCTGGATATTTAGAACAATGTTCACCAGCGAAGAATAAATTATTTTGTGGTCTAGCAGCTTCTAAATAATTAGCGGTATGGTTGGAATCATCCCAGTGAATTGTACAACCACCAGCACTCCATTCATAATTACCCCAAGCAATAGAAGCAACATCTTGAATCATTCCCTGTTGTTTTAATTCTGGGTGAACGTTGGAAACAACATCTTTTACATAGTTATGACGTTCCGAATCACTCATATTACCCAATCGGTCAGCATCATCACCAATTGTGTAAGAAGCTAACATTACACTTCCTCGTTCTGGATTGAATTTAACGGAAGGATAGTAGCTTTGACGAACACCAGCACCGCTGAAAGAAGCACCACCTTTGATTCCCTGCTTTTCCCAGAAGTTTTCTTTGGTGTGGAAAGCAACTTTTGTCGCTGGACAGTAAACTGTGTTGTGAATAGAATCAATTTTTCTTTCATCAAATCCCTGTAATTCCATCTTTCTCATCACGGTGAAGGGAATTGTACAAAGAACGTATTCACAATCCCGAGTTTTACGTTCACCATTTTCTAAATAATCGATTTGAGTATAACCATCTTTAACTTTGATTCCGACAACTGGAAGATTACAGTTAATTTCAGCTTTTACAGATTCAACCAAACGGTCAATCAGAAGTTGAGTTCCACCTTTGATTTGTAATAAATCGGAACTGGTTTCAACTACAATATCACCCAAAAACATATCTAAAGCTTTACTACAACGAGCGCGAAAACCGGGATTTTCTTTAACAAAGCGTTGTAAATCAATCTTTTCACCGTCTTCTAGGAAATATAGAGATAAATCCAATCTTTCCAACTCATCCATTAAATGGGATTTCAAATCCGAATCCAAACTTTCTCTTAAATCACCGGGAGAGATTGTATCGACAATTGTTTTTAACCAAGCTGCAAATAATCTAGTTTGTTCGCTGTAACGTTCGTCGGTAAAGATTCCTTGATAACGTTGTTGGAAAATTCTGGGAGCATCCTTCATCTTGAAGATTTTTCCTTCAACGTTGATGAAAGCATTTTGTTCTTCAAATACCGTGACGAATTTACAAAGTTTATCGCTCAATCCCATTTCTTCAACATAATGTAGAGTATGTTGGTGGTCGCTAGGAATTCTCATTGCTCCGAGTTCTGCATAAGGAGCGTCTTTTTCGGTACCGAAGCGATGAGTCCAAACTCTTCCACCGATACGATTTGAAGCTTCCATGATATCAACAGTGTGACCCCTAACTTCTAATTCGTAAGCAGCAACTAAACCAGCAATTCCAGCACCCAAGACGGTGATATGCTTTTTGGTTTCGGTATTAGCAAGTTCGCTCATTTCCAACATAAATTTGGTTTCCATGACAAGATACCTCTGAGAAGATGTGTATTAATTAAGTTAAAAATTTGATATATGCGGTTTTTTTGTGTTTGTTTCAACCGCTCTGTTATTTGATAGAGGAGGGGTTCAGCGATTTATGCATTTCTCTCACGAGCGAACAAAAAAAGATTTCCCGAACACCACAGACACCTTTACTTCTATCTCCTTAGAAAATTATCGCTGTTGAATTAATTTAAATAAATATCTTGTTCTTCATACTGTTCACTTTTCACTGTTCACTGCTAACTGCTAACTGTTCACTGTCTTATGTCTTATAGTCAATTTACGCTTCCCAAAGTCATCGAGGACTTTAATTTAAATCTTGTAGAAGGAGTTTCTTTTTTATCAAAACTGGAGAACCCAATCAAACCCAGTCCTTATATTGCAGAATTTCTGAATAAAAATTTGCAGCTTGCAATTGCACTCAATACCGAAAAAGCAAGGTCAGAACTAATTATCTGTCCGTTACTTTTGGCTGTCAAAGAAGCTTTGAATAATCAAATCAGTTTATTTTCTGGGAAAGAATTTAATGTTGAAGCTGAAACGGGTTTGACTGGGATATGCGATTTTATTCTCAGTCGTTCCAAAGAACAATTATTTGTCAAAGCTCCTGTCCCGATATTAGTGAAAGCCAAAAAAGAAAATCTGAAAGTGGGTTTGGGACAATGTATAGCTGAAATGGTCGCAGCACAGAAATTCAATCAGAAAGCGAAAAATTCTATCAGTACTATATATGGTACGGTGACTACCGGAACCTTCTGGCGTTTTTTGAAGTTGGAAGAAAATACTGTAACTATTGATTTAACCGAATATCCTCTACCTCCCATTGAATCAGTTTTCAATCAGTTAATCTCTATGGTCAGTTCTTGCTGATTACACAATTCCAACAAAAAAGATGTTCCGAACACCAGGAATACCTTATTTTATTTTGATTCAATAATTATTTAGATGTAGGTTGGGTTAAACGTACAACAATATCTAATTATCAACGAATCAATTTCCTCTAGGTCATAACCCAAGGTCGGAATTTTAATTAAATATGGACTTGTTGGGTTACGACGCAATATAAATTATGGCTTGAAAATTAAATATTTTAATGCGTCTAACCCAACCTACAACTTCAATTGATTTGAATAAGATTATTTATTTTTCTTACTTCTGCTGATGATGTTTATTCAATTGATGCCAGCGTACAATCGTTTCATCCGCTCGAACAAACCCATTTCCCTTTAAACTACCTTGTCTGGGAATACTCGATTTAATTAAACGATAATCATCTGGTTGAACGAAATTCAATTCAAACCATACAGCAATTTTCGCAATCCAACGACTAATCCAAGGTAAACCAAAGGGAATGTAATATCGAAACCCGACCCAAGTTTTATTTTCATCAATTGGAGTAAAGGTCGCAAACAGCTTGATTCCACCCAGACCAAAATCAAAAACAGATAGGTTGGGAAATATAATTTTGTTCTTGAATCTAATCAAACTTCTATTATCCCCCTCACTCTTTAAAATACCTTTGGTCTTGATTTGATTTCCCACAACTTCGGTTTCAAAATTATCAAGACGTTTAGCATCCCCTATCCCAGACCATTTGGCAATTTTATGATGAGCAAATACAAAGTGGTGAACGTCAATCAAAGCACTTTCCACTACACGGGTGAAATTAACGTCCCAAACCATTTCTCCATTACAAAACCGACGCGGATTATCCCCCAGTTCCTTAAACCAATCAATTTTAGGAATTTCTGAAATCTCATCTCCCCACCACAGCCAAATAAATCCATGGGATTCTTCCACTTTGTAAGATTCAAGTCGCATTTTGGGACTAATTCGACTATCTTCTCCATTACAAGGAATCAATACACAACTTCCGTTACCAGCAAATCGAAATCCGTGATA
>CAKZYM010000785.1 GCA_937884685.1 uncultured Calothrix sp. | reverse complement strand
AAATCGAACGAACAAGAATGTCCATCCGATAAGAAGGTTACAGGTTAAAATTCAAAATTTAATTCCTAGCTCGGAAAACTGATTAAATGGATTACACAGATAATTGTTGATTAACTCCTAACTCCTAACTCCTAACTTCTAACTTTTCACTGCTCACTGTTCACTGATAACTGTTAACTGACAATACTCGGTGTCTTTAAATGAAAATCTGTAGCTTGCTCATAGGCATATGCTACTTGAAATAGCTGGTCTTCTCGGAGTACGTTACCGATTAATTGCAATCCGATTGGGATTCCTTCGTCGTTGAAACCGCAGGGGATGCTGATTCCAGGTAATCCTGCTAGGTTTACGGGAATTGTCATTAAGTCGGTTAAGTACATATTGAGGGGGTCTGAAGTTTTTTCCCCTGTTTTAAATGCTGCAATTGGTGCAGTAGGACAAGCTAATACATCTACTTGTTTGAAAGCATTATCGAAATCTTGCTTGATTAATGTCCGAACTTTTTGAGCTTTTAAATAATAAGCGTCATAATAACCTGCACTTAATGTATAGGTTCCAATCATAATACGGCGTTTTACTTCTGCACCGAAACCTGTGGAGCGGGTGCGAGTATACATAGATAAAAGATTCTCAGCTTCTTCTGCACGATAACCATATTTAACTCCGTCGTAACGAGCGAGGTTTGCTGATGCTTCGGATGGAGCAATTATATAGTAGCTGGGTAAACCGTAGCGGAATCTAGGACAAGATATAACGTGAATTTCTGCTCCTAATTCTTGTAACTTATCTATGGCTTTGGTGACTGCTTGTTCTACTTGAGAATCTAAACCTTCGCCAAATGTCTCTTTAATAATACCGATTCGCAGTTTACCTCTAGGTTTTAAATCTGGTCTTAAGCTTTCGGTATAGTTAGGTATGTCAACTTTTAAACTGGTAGAATCTTTGGGGTCGTATCCTGCTATTTCATTTAGAAGTATGGCTGCATCTTCTACGCTGCGAGAAAATGGCCCGATTTGGTCTAGGGAAGAAGCAAAGGCTACTAATCCGTAACGAGAAACTAGTCCGTAAGTTGGTTTCATTCCTACTACACCGCAAAAAGATGCAGGTAGACGAATTGAACCTCCGGTATCGGAACCCAGGGAGACAGTACATTCTTGAGCCGCTACAGCAGCAGCAGAACCACCGGATGAACCACCCGGAACTCTGGATAAATCCCAAGGGTTAGCTGTAATCTCGTAGGCTGATGATTCGCAAGAACTACCCATTGCAAATTCATCTAAGTTGGTTTTACCCACCATCACAGCACCAGCATCTTTGAGTTTCTGGGTTACTGTTGATTCGTAAGGTGGTATAAAATTTTCAAGAAACTTGGAAGCGCATGTTGTGCGAATTCCTTTGGTACACATATTATCTTTAATGCCGATAGGAATTCCAGCGAGCAAACCAATTTCTTCCCCTGCGGCGATTTTGGCATCCACGAGTCGCGCTTGTTCCAATGCTTTTTCTTGAGTTACCTGCAAGAAACTATGCACTTGAGGTTCCAACTTTTCGATGCGGTTTAAAGCTTCTTGGGTAATTTCAACCGCAGAGCGTTCTTTATTAACTAATTGATTGTGCAATTCTCGTATGGATGCCATGCATTATTTCCCTATTTACTAACTCACTCAAATGTTTGATTTTAGTACATCTTGTTGAAAATTGGGAATTGGGAGTAGTAAGTGAAGAGTAGGAAGTAGCAAGTAGCAAGTAGTAAGTAGCAAGTGAAGGGTAGGAAGTAGGGAGTAGCAAGTAAATTATTTGATTCCCTTTATTTTGCTTTCTTCATACTACTCTCCCATGCCCAATCCCCTGTCCCCTATTCTCCCATCCCCGATGCCCAATTCCCTAATAAATCAATTTTTGTAAAAAGATTTTGCAGCCAACTAAAATATATGGATTAAACTAACGAATGCTGATTCTGTAGGGTTGGAAATTATGGTCAAAATCGTATCTCGAAAAGCTCTAAATACTCAGAATGTATACGATATTGGGGTGAAAAGCGACCATAATTTTGTGATTAAAGATGGTTTGATTGCTTCTAACTGCTTTAATAAATCTCACTCTACTGCTTACGGGTATGTAACCTATCAAACTGCTTATCTCAAAGCTAATTATCCTTTGGAGTATATGGCCGCGCTGTTAACTGCTAATAGCGGCGATAAAGATAAGGTGCAAAAATACATTGCAACCTGTATGAATATGAGTATTCAAATAGAATCACCCGATATTAATTCTTCGGAGGTGGATTTTACTCCTGCTGACGGAAAGATATTATTTGGATTGTCAGCAATACGTAATGTGGGAGATAACGCAAGGACTTGTATTTTAGAGGCTAGAAGTGAAGGGGGAGGATTTGAGTCACTTGCTGATTTTTGCGATCGCGTTGATTTGGGTACGGTAAATCGTCGCGCTCTGCAGTCTTTGATTTACTGTGGAGCTTTTGACAAAATTAATCCCAATCGCAATCAGTTGACTCAAGATTTAGAATTTGTTTACGATTGGGCACAGTCTCGCGCTAGGGATAGAGAAAGCGGACAAGGAAATCTATTCGATTTATTAGGTGGTGCTTGGAGCGGGGATACAAATACTAATAATATGTCTGGAAATGCAATATTAAGTCCTCCAAAAGCAAAGGATGTTGCAGATTTTCCTCCTCAAGAAAAGCTGCGAATGGAAAAAGAACTTTTAGGTTTTTATGTATCTGACCATCCATTGAAATCGATACGTAAATCAATGAAAATTCTTTCTCCGATTAATATGGCACAGTTGAAAAATCAAAGAGAAGAAGCAAAGGTTTGCGTGGTTGTCATGCTTAATAATGTGAAAAAGGTGATAACCAAAAAAGGCGACCCGATGGCAATTTTACAAATAGAAGATTTAACTACTACTGGAGAAGCTGTAGTTTTTCCTAAAACTTACGACCGAATTAGTGAAATTTTACAAGTTGATGCAAAACTCATTATTTGGGGAAAAGTTGATAAAAAAGATGACCAGTCACAATTACTAGTTGACGATGCAGAACCAGTCGAAAATATTGAATTAATCGTCATAGAAATGACACCCGAGCAAGCAACTACTATCGAACAACATCATCGGCTGAGAACAATTTTAAAAGAATTAAAAGAAAAATCAGGTGAAAAAGAAAAAGGGAAAATACCCGTTGTTGGAGTTATAAAAACCGAAAATTCGCGTCAGCTAGTTCGCTTTGGCAGACAATATTGGGTACAAGATTCCAGAACCGCAATTATGGCTTTACATAATGGTTATTTCTCTGCTCGCATTCAACCCCTAACAATGACCGCTGAGCAGTGAACAGTGAACAGTGAACAGTGAGCAGTTAGGAGTTAGGAGTTAAGAGTTAGGAATTAAACGCTAATCAAAAATTATCTGTGTAATCAGCGTAATCCATTTAATCAGTGTTCGGAGTT
>CAKZYM010000784.1 GCA_937884685.1 uncultured Calothrix sp. | reverse complement strand
CCGTCAGGTGTTGCAATACAACTGGGTTGAGTTATATATTTTACTTTTTAATTCGTTTTATAAAAGCACGATTTAAACAAGGCTACCTGTATTGCAGAGTGCAACATATAGCTAAAACTGTTAAACATCTTTATAAATTCACGAATTGCGCTAGGGCGGCTTTAAGAAAGTTAATTGGTGTTGAACTGTACGGAGTAATAATGTCAAGCTCGAAACTCACACGGGTGTTATGTGTTGACTGTCTCTCTTTTGACGATATTATCGCAGCCTATACGCTTGGTATATGCGGATGAGCCTGTAGAAGAGACAGCAGAAATAAAGCAAGAAAATTATAAACCCGATACCTTTAATGATATTGCGAATCACTGGAGTCGCCATGTCATCAACTGGTTAGCCGGAAATAATCCACAGAATATTTCTTACTTAAAAGTAAGAGAGAAGAATTTTCGACCGGGATGCCCAATTACCCGAGGGGAGTGGGTTGCTATGTCCGCGAACATACTCGATTTGAAAAACCGTCCCTCGGCACCAGGAAAACAAATCGCCAATGTTCCGAGATGTCCAGATATTCCTTCTTGGCGATGTCCGTTTTCCGACATTCGAGCAACTGGGAGTTCCAACCCACCCGAACTCTTTCAATACTACCAAGCTACCTTTCATGCCTGGAGAACTGGAATGATATCCGGCTATCAAAATGGTACTTTCCGACCCAATCAGCCATTAACTTATACCGAAGCTATCGCATCATTAAATGGTGGTCTAAACCTAGTAGCACAGATTGATAAGCGTAAAAAACAAAGCGGAGAAAAACCAACAATCGTCGGTACCGACTATTTTATGAATGGCAGGGTGATGAAACACTCTTGGTTTGCAAAGCCACTCCACGGTGCGTTGCTGGCTAACTTAGTTGTACTAGACTGGCCGCTTGAATTTTACCCCAAAGCATCACTTAGTCGAGGCGAAGCTGCTGTAATAATGTACCTAGTTCTTGCTTACAAAGGTCAAGCTAGCTTGGATAACCCGATTCTTAAAAAAGAAATATCGCCTAACAGCGGCGAGTATGCATTTAGACATATTCGCAAAGCCGGAGAAGTTGATTTTTCTTTTAGTCCGCCTTCTTTTCAACGAGAATGTAACAATTAAGATGGGAGCAGGCAGCGGGTGAAATGCCAATCCTTGCATAAAGCTTTCGGAGCAACATTTCCATACATCAAAAAAATCCACAACGGCTCAACAATTTAAGCTCGTTTATTAGACGCGCATTTCCAGACAAGGCGGACATTAAGCCATAAACCACGCCTGCGGCATGATACGACTGCCGCAATAATCACAAATATGTTTTATCAAGCGTCTCTGTGCGCGAGTATATTCTATTATCAAAATGCCAAAAGTGATATTTACCAAGCTCAAAGTTAAAGTTAAATGAACCCAAAGGGGGACGACTCACATAGTTTTCAACCCACATCCCGTAGTTTTGAGCAGCACGAGCAGAGGCAGTTTTTACACCAATTTTGGGATTTTTAAAAGAGCTTTTTTCACTGCGGCTTGGTGGCTCAACTTTTAGATCCAAAGCCAATGCAGCCGCAATCAATGCGCCGTTACTTACATATCTGATGGTGCGTTCGCAGTAATGCTTTAACGAATAACTACTACCGTCCTGAAAGTAACCGTTACTACGTTCTAAACATCGCAGCCAACCGTAAGCGTCGCAAAACTGGGCAATGAAATGTGGATGAAACAACCAATCGCGCTGGACTATATAATTAACAGTTTTCAGGTCAGATTTACCGCAATAGCCCTCTGTAACAAGGTAAGGATTCTCAGAGGCAACCGCAATCATGAGAGTAACTGGGTCATCCGGATATGCAAACCTATCTAAATGAAAGCTTGTAAATTTTGGTTTACCAGAATATATCAAAGTCGGGAACCAATCTTTTAGTTCAGCAGAAGGCACCAAAAATAGTTCGGGAAAAAACCGCTGGTAATCAATTGCTCTGGCATCGCGGATAAATTGTTCGGCAAATGAAGTAATAACCATAAAATCACTCTTTATGGGTCGGCGAAGGCGTGTCGTTCCCAAAGCCGGGTATATGACAGGTCGCTCTTCAGTTTTACCGCACCCAACCAATTATTGCGGCCATTGTCTAGCAATATCCTGCCCTATGACCGCTTGAGGGGCGCTGCGGTGGCGGATTACCCCAACCCAATCAGTAAAGGCTTGTTCGTTAGATTCAGCCTTACGCCAGCTTTTGGCATTTATTAGAACCCAGAAATTGATACCGTTTTGGTCAGCAATATAGATTTCATTTTTTTTATTTGGGCATCACCGTGCCAAAATGGGAAAATTGTACTCTAAGGCTGAAACACTTTACCAGTAAGCATCTTAGTCGCTCAGATTTGTACAGCACCCTTTGGCTTAGCTTAGTCCAGGACTTATGGGGGTATTGCAGGGATACTTTCAAAGTTTTTGGCTGTAGAGCAGTAAACAGTGCTTTATGTTTTGGGTGTCTAGAATATTTAATATAATAATTTAAACTCGTCAAAGCGGTTTCACTATAAAAACACCATTGTTGCTTGTTACCTTTCCGGCATTGAGCCGAGATGCCAACTATACCCCCACTACTTGCGCTCTAACACGGAAAAATGTGCGAATGAAATCGCATCTCTAATTCATCAAACCAAATCAGAAATTATATCGGTCATTTTCTTCTGAAGCTTCTGCCGATTATCATCATATTTCATCACAATGTCGGGGGAAGAATGACGACTAAACCTTTGTGTAGCGCGGTAGTTGCCATTATTATTATCCAACACCGTAGTAATTGAACTATGGCGTACCCGGTGCGGTGACATCTGCTTAGTAATCCCCGCTTGCTTGCACAACCCAGAAACCAACCTACGAATTGCTTCCCCACCCAAACGCTTACCATTACCGTAATATGCCAGGACTATGAACAAAGGTTTCCTGGAAAAATGACTTCTACGAGAAGCATTCAACCATTCCGTTATCGCCTCAACTGTCTTGCGACTCAAATCAATAATTTCCTTTTGCTTACCCTTCCCCTAACCTAATATTGATAAGGTACTTTCTTGACTATTAAAATCACCTATATTTAAATTGCAAACTTCACTTCTTCGCAGCGCATTATCCCAAAGCAAACGCAATATCGCATAATCCCGCTTACCCTTAAGCGTATCCCTGTCAACTAATTTCAACACTTTTGCAAAATCTTCGG
>CAKZYM010000783.1 GCA_937884685.1 uncultured Calothrix sp. | reverse complement strand
AATTCAAACATTATATTTTTCCCAAGATGACTTCAACTAATCTACCGATAAATAATCAATTAAAAAATCGCTTATCTATAATCAGTGGTGATTTAATTACTCAGTCTGTGGATGCGATAGTTAATCCTACTAACAACGTTCTTACTGTTGCGGGATTATGTAGTAATATTCACCGTGCAGCAGGTGAAAATTTAAGAAGGGCTGTTAGTGATGTTAAATGGCTGGATGTAAGTAAAGCTATAATTACTCCTGGTTTTCGTCTTTTAGCATCTTATGTAGTCCATACCTGTGCCCCTATTTGGCAAAAAGAACGTAGCCAGGAATCGGGTGAAGAATTACGGGTTTGTTATCGCAACTGCTTGGAAATAGCAGCAAAAAATAAAATTCAAACCTTAGCTTTTCCCTGTATTGGAAATAGATTAAGGGGATTTCCCAGCGATTGGGCCGCGAGAATTGCTCTCAAGGAAATTATTTCATATTTGGCAGAGTACCCGTTACCGATGCAGGTAAAAATAGTTTGTTATCAGTTGGGAGATTATCAGGAATATCAAGCTCAATTGAAACATCCTCAAATAGTTCAATTGATGCAAAATTCATTTTCAGCTACTAGCAATAAGATTAGTAATTCACTACCGAATCAAACAGAAACCTCAAAGTTTCAAAAGATTGCTGGAGAATTATTGACACAGATACCTCTTAATCTCCCAAAACTCGCTGTAATCGGTAGTACATCATTTTGGAGAGATACCAGCGAAGCTATTTGTAAAGCTACGGGACGATATTTAGCAAAAATTGATAACTTGGTAATGTTGACTGGAGGAGTATCTGGAATACCAGAAGCAGTTTCCCGCAGCTTTTCAACTGATAGAGTATTTCACCTTCAACCATTAGGTTGTCTACCTTGGGATTATGGTCATAACCTTTATGGTGGTGTCGGTTATGGGGAACGCCGAGAAATTTTAGCACGCATGGCTAGGGTATATTTACTGTTAGAAGGAGGTTCTGGCTCGGAACATGAAGCGCGACGTGCTTTGGAAATGGGTGCAGTCGTAATTCCTGTAGGGAGAACTGGTGGCTTTTCTGAAAAACTTTATGCTGAAATAGACCGTCCCGATTATATACCGGTAGAGCTATGGGAAAATTTGGGACGACGAGAAGATAATCCAGAAGAAGTGGGAATTGCGATTGCACAAATTGTTTTGAAAGTTTTGAATTTCTTGGATGAAAAAGAAGATTTACCAAAACTGAGGATATTAAATAGGAGAACACCAGCAACTGTTTTAATTGTTGATGATTCAATTACGGTTCGAGAGTTATTATCCATGACTTTTTTCAAAGCTGGTTATTATGTGAAAACAGCCAAAGATGGAAAAGAAGCATTAGAAAAATTACAACAAGGAATTGAATGTGATGTAATTTGGTGTGATATTGAAATGCCAAGAATGAATGGTTTTGAACTGCGCGAATGCTTGCAAAAAGATTCTCGATTGAAATATATTCCTTTTGTTGTCATAACTTCTAGAGGTGCTTCTGGAAGAAGAAATAATTTTATAGATAATTTGGATATTAAAGGATATTTTACTAAGCCTTATCTAGAAAAAGATGTTTTAGAATGTACAAGAAGATTGTTATTAAATTGCTGACAATAAGAACCGTTGTTTTATCTTTATTTTAAAATGGTTATCTTTTTTACGTAGAACAACACGGTCAAGATTTAATAGAGTTAGACTTTTTTAACATCTTCTCAAGCTGAATTTACTTATATTGCGATTTGTAACAAAGCTATGATATGCTTGCGTTACATAATTAATGTTTTTTTAATTATTCAATCGCAAATAGGTTTGAGTGATGCTATAGACAAATATATCTCTGGTAGCTTCAAATAGCTGGGATTTTCCAACTTAAGCTACAGCCTGAATTTAGACTCTTTAAAAATATTTGCAACTATTCCTAGAGAAGAAATGGGTTACTGCGGTTAATCCTACGAATTATTGTGCTTTGCAGTCAGGAAAATAGCTATTTACTGATATTTATATGAATTTGGGTTATCAATATTATTTAACAAGTTCTCTAAAGGAATAGTAGCTTTTTTGCTACGAATTATTAATTACTGAAATAGCTTTTTAGGTGGGCTATTTTGGGTATGAATAACGCAACACAACATCAAGGTGCTAGGAGGGTAACTTGAATTTAACAACTTGGAAGCGGGAGTGGTTTTTTAATATTCGGCAAGACATTTTAGCAGGTGCTGTAGTGGGATTGGCATTAATTCCAGAAGCTATTGCTTTTTCGATTATTGCTGGAGTTGACCCGAAGGTAGGACTTTATGCTTCATTTATTATTGCGGTAACAACGGCTTTTGTGGGAGGAAGACCTGCTTCTATCTCTGCTGCTACGGGAGCAATGGCTCTTTTGATGGTGGGTTTGGTGAAGGATTATGGTTTGCAATTTTTATTTGCAGCTACTTTTTTAACGGGAATATTTCAAGTTTTTTTTGGGATACTAAAACTTGGTCGCTACATGAGATATATTCCCAGAGCGGTAATGGTTGGCTATGTTAATGCTTTAGCGGTGTTGATTTTCAAAGCTCAGCTACCAGAATTATTCGGTCTTGCTCCAGAATATAATACAGCCATAGTATACGTTTTGACAGCTTTATCTTTGGCAATTATCTATATTTTGCCTAGATTTACCAAAGTTGTTCCTTCTCCCTTAGTAGCTTTAGTCGTGATGACAATAGCCGCTATTTCTTTAAAACTTAACGTTCCCACGGTGGGAGAAAAGGGAGATTTACCTACTGCTTTTCCTAGTTTTGCTCTGCCTCAAGTTCCGTTTAATCTGGAAACATTAAATATAATTTTGCCTTATTCAGTGACTATGGCAATAGTTGGTTTATTAGCTTCATTTTTAACAGCTTCGCTGGTAGATGAATTTACTGATACTCCCAGCGATAAAAATCAAGAAGCGAAAGGACAAGGGATTGCAAATATGATAACGGGCTTCTTTGGTGGTATGGCTGGATGTGGAATGATTGGACAATCGGTAATTAACGTCCAGTCTGGAGGAAGGGGAAGATTATCGACTCTTGCGGCTGGTACTTTCCTGTTGATTGCAATTCTAGGGCTGCAAACTTGGGTAAAGCAAATGCCAATGGCTGCCTTAGTAGCCGTAATGATTATGGTGTCAATTGGAACCTTCCGCTGGTCTTCGTTTAAAAATATCCGCCAGATTCCACGCACTGATACCGCCGTTATGCTGACCACGATGCTAGTCATTATTTATACTAGTAATTTTGCCCTTGGTGTGGTTGTGGGAATTGTGATGAGTACTGTATTCTTCTCTCGTAAGATTGCTCAGTTGGTATTTGTGGACAAAATGCTCAGTCAAGATGGAACTCACTGCACTTATAAAGTAGCTGGACAAATTTTCTTTTTATCAAGAGATGAGTTTTTAGAGTATTTTGATTTTACTGAGCTAGTAGAGAAAGTCACTATTGATTTAACTCATGCTCATCTATGGGATCAGGGAGCAGTAGAGGTACTTGATAAAGCGATACTTAAATTTCGCCGTAATGGTGCAGAAGTAGAATTAATCGGACTCAATGAAGCGAGTGCGACCTTGATGGATAAATTAACAGAATACCAAAAACCTAAGCCTGCCACTAATTAGTTGCATTATTAGAATTCTGGTTACTACTTCCTTTCTTGAAAAGCTGCTCTTAAGGAGACACCCCGTTGCGGTGAACTAGTTGTTTATGGAGGAGACCCAAGACCACCCTAGTTCACATAGTGTCTCTTGTTAGGGAGGTTTAGGGAAGATTCCAAGACTGCACTTGCCACTACTCCCTGTTACCATTACCAACAAACAATCTTACGGGGATTAGAATTACCGTGGAAAATATTTTACTTTGTACAGATGGCTCATCTTTCGCTGAAAATATTTATAAATATGGGGCTTGGTTTGCTCGCTCATTCGATGCTGCTATCAAGGTTTTGTCCGTCACCGATATTCGCAGCCAACAAGTTGCGAATACTGGTAACTTAAGCGGTAGTATTGGACTTGGTGCTTCCGAAGCTTTACTGAATGAATTAGTAAATTTGGAACATGAAAGAGCTAAAATCAACAATCAACGAGCAAGGTTAGTTTTAGATAATGCAGCCCAAGCTTTAAAAGCTGAAGGAATAGAAGAATTTAAATTGATTCATAAAACAGGTTTCTTAGTAGATTCTCTGCATCAATTTGAAGAAAACTCCGACTTGATTGTTTTAGGTAAGCGGGGAGAAGCAGCAAATTTTGCCGCAGGACATTTAGGGGCTAATGTAGATAGGATTGTTCGCAGCAGTCGCAAACCTTGCTTGGTTACTTCTATTGAATTTAATCCAATTCAGCGTATTTTATTCGCTTATGACGGTAGTTCCACGGGTAAAAAGATACTCAAATTTTTGGCTAATTCTCCTAGCTTGCAAAATTTAGAAATACATTTGCTTACAGTCGCTAAAGATAGTTCTGATAAAACAGCAATAGCAAGACTTAATGAAGCCGAACAATCATTAAAAAGAAGCTCATATCAACCAGTTTGCAGCCTTTTAGAAGGTGAATCTGAAAAAATTATTGCTAAGTATGTTGCCGAGCAAAATATTAATTTGCTATTGATGGGAGCTTACGGACACAGCCGCATTCGCCATTTAGTAATTGGTAGTACTACCGCTCAATTACTCAGAAGTAGCAATATTCCTTTATTACTGTTTCATTAAGTAAATTGACTTTAAAGTTAATTTTCCAATCGAGTAAAACTTTTTATGCAAATAATCAATCAAATCCACTTCCGTAATCTCCGAGGTGATATTCTCGGAGTTTTGGGAGCATCCCGATTTTGAAAAAATATTTTACCCAACACCCTGTAAGGGTGTGGCTATATAAACAAAGCCCACCTGCGTGGGCTAAGCATCTTAATAGCCCACGCAGGTGGGCTTTGTACTATTAGCCCCAGACTTCTAGTCTGCGGGTTTTTTGCATAATTGGGATGCTCCCCGGAGTTTTAACGGCAGCGGTGGTTGCTTTACCTATGGTTTAGCTTTTGGTATTGCTTCTCGTGCAGGTGCTGAAGCGGGTTTATGGGGAGCAATTTTAGTCGGATTTTTTGCCGCATTATTTGGTGGTACTCCAAGTTTAATCCGCGAAAATCACTGGATGGATGAAAGATTGAATGCGTTAAAAGAAGGATTAACTATGGTTCGTGGAAAACAGAATAGTGGTAAAGTTTTTGGTTAATAAATTAGCAGTCACAAAATTTGTTTAAAAAATCCCGCACCCTTCTCTTGCAGGGTGACGGCTTATTTCAGTAATATAACAGAAAAAAAAGATACTCAAATTTTTAGAAAATACTTTTTGTTTTCAAAGCTTAGAAATACATTTGCTTACAGTAACTAAAAATAACTCTGATAGAACCGCGACAGACAGACTTAAGCAAGCTAAGTAATCATTAGAAATAGCTAAATATCAACCAGTTTTCAGTTATTTAGAAAGTAATTGTCAACTGTATCAACAAGCAAGATATTAGCTTTTAACTCATGGGAGCTTACGGATATAATTACATTCGCAATTTAGTAATTGGCAGTATAACGGCTTAATTACTAAGAAATAGCGGTATTAATATTTGATTAACTTCATTTACTTTTTCATATTAAATATTCTCCATTCCCATGAGTTAATTCAACTCGATTATAAAGATGGAGTAATAATGCAAAATGCAAATAACTAATCAGATCCATTTCCGTAACTTGCGAGGAGATATTCTCGGAGGGGTAACGGCAGCGGTGGTGGCTTTACCTATGGCTTTAGCTTTTGGTATTGCTTCTGGTGCGGGTGCTTCTGCGGGTTTGTGGGGAGCAATATTAGTCGGATTTTTCGCTGCTTTGTTTGGTGGTTGTCCCAGTTTAATTTCCGAACCCACCGGACCGATGACGGTAATTGTGACTGCATTTATTGCCGAACTAACCGCAAAAAATCCCGAAAATGGATTAGCAATGGCATTTACTGTAGTCATGATGACCGGAGTATTTCAAATTATCTTTGGATTACTCAGGTTAGGTAAATATATTACTATGATGCCTTACAATGTGATTTCTGGATTTATGACAGGAATCGGTGTAATTCTTATTTTTATTCAAATAGCACCTTTTTTAGGACAAGAAACTCCCCCAGGTGGAGTGCTTGGTGTGATTCAGAATATACCAACTTTAATTACTAATATTAATGTTTGGGAAACTGGTTTGGGAATTGTCACTTTAGCAATTATTTTCCTGTATCCAAATAAATTAAAAAACTTTATTCCTCCACAATTAGTAGCTTTAATCGTCGGTACTTTAATTGCAATATTTTTATTAGATGGTATTGAAATTCGCACCATTGGTACTATCGGTGATATTACTCCCGGTTTACCTCAAATAAACTTACCAACTTTTAGCAGTAGTAATTTGAGGTTAATGTTTGTAGAAAGTTTGGTGTTGGGTATGGTGGGTTCTATCGACTGTTTATTAACTTGTGTTGTTGCTGATAGTCTTACTCGTACCGAACATAAATCAAATAAAGAATTAATTGGACAAGGTATTGCTAATTTAATAACTGGTTTATGTGGTGGACTTGCTGGTGCTGGTTCCACAACAGCAACCGTAGTTAACATTCAAGCTGGTGGAAGAACTGCACTATCTGGTATTAGTCGCGCTTTAATATTGTTAATCGTGGTGTTGTGGGCTGCTCCTTTAACTTCTGATATTCCGCTTACGGTATTAGCAGCAATTGTTTTAAAAGTCGGAATTGATATTATTGATTGGGGTTTTCTCAAACGGGTTCACAAAATTTCCTGGAAATCAGCGGGAATACTTTACGGTGTTGTATTGCTGACGGTATTTGTAGATTTAATGGTAGCTGTAGCAGTCGGGGTATTTGTTGCGAATATTTTAACTATTGCTCGTTTGAATGAAATGCAATCTAAATCTGTAAAAGCAATTACCGACGATGACGACCAAATTATTTTAACTTCCGAAGAAAAAGAAATTTTAGATTTAGCCAACGGCAGAGTATTATTATTTCATCTTAGCGGCCCGATGATATTCGGTGTTGCTAAAGCAATATCAAGAGAGCATGGTGCTATTTCTAATTACGATGTTTTAATTGTTGATTTAGGTGAAGTTCCGGTATTAGGAGTAACTTCTTCCTTAGCAATTGAAAATGCAATTCAAGAAGCTATTGATGAAGGTAGGGAAGTTATAGTTGTGGGAGCAACGGGAAAAGTTAAAAGACGTTTAGAAAAATTAGGTATTCAAGGTTTAATTCCCGAACATCACTGGATGGATGAAAGATTGAATGCGTTAAAAGAAGGATTAACTGTGGTTCGTGGAAAACAAGGTGGTAATTGGGAATTTATAATTAAAGATCCACATCCTTCGGATGAAAATCCACACTCTACCGATGAAGATTGAAAATTGGTAATTGGTAATTTTGTAGGGGAGGTAAATTGGGGTGTAGATTTTCTTCCCCCAATATTACCGTTGTGTTACGGCATTATAATGTTTGTTAATAAAGATAATTTTGATGTTGCCGTAACGCACCATCTGAGAACATTTAAAAATTAATTTTCGGTTTCAAGTAGGTAGTAGCTTATCCCATTAATTTTTATAGTTATACCTGCTGACTTTAGTCATTTATTTTTTTTTAAAGAGCGATAAATTGCTTTCTAAAAACTTTATTATTAACATATTTGAAAATATTGTATAAAGCTTACGTAATCGGCATTTTTACGGTGTGTAGTCATACTACGATAAATATAGAATTGAATTATTTAATTTAATCTATTTAAATTTTTATTTCTATGGAACCTCTGCGTAAGCCAAATAATATAATTGCTCAAAAATATCAAATTATTGAAACTTTAGGAGAAGGTGGAAGTGGAATAACCTATCTCGCTCAAGATTTACAAAATAACATAAACGTTGCTTTAAAAGCTTTATCTTTACATCGGATGACAGATTGGAAAGCAATGGAGTTATTTGAGAGAGAAGCAAAAATTATTGCTCAACTTAATCATTCCGCAATTCCCCAATATTTAGAATACTTTGATGCTGAAACTGACAGCGAAAAATACTTTTATATTGCTCAACAACTTGCTTCCGGTAAATCTCTAAATAAACTTGTAGAAGAAAATTTTCGGACTAACGAACAACAAATAAAAGATATAGCAGAGCAAATTTTAGAGATTTTAATTTATCTCCACTCGTTAACACCTGCTGTCATTCATCGAGATATCAAACCGCAAAATATTATTCGTGATAAAAACGGGAAAGTATTTTTAGTAGATTTCGGAGCAGTACAGAATACCTACTACAACACCTTTATGAGAGGTAGTACCGTAGTCGGAACATACGGTTATATGAGTCCCGAACAATTCCGAGGACAATCCGTACCCGCTAACGATTTATATGGTTTGGGAGCAACATTATTATATCTACTGTCCCATCGTTCCCCCGCAGATTTTCCCACAGATGGCTTAAAAATTGACTTTCGCAGTCGGGTCAAGATATCCGATGATTTTGCTGACTGGTTGGACAAAATGCTCGAACCCGATTTAGAAGACCGTTTCTCTAGTGCTAGGGAAGCTTTAGAAGTATAACAGGGGAAGCGGAAGATAGTTACAGTTACGAAGAAACCCATGTTGTGGAAAGCTGTGGTGG
>CAKZYM010000782.1 GCA_937884685.1 uncultured Calothrix sp. | reverse complement strand
GGTTTTGTTCCGGATTTTTACTTAGATATAATGATGTAATTTTACCTAGTATTATCACCAATCCCATCATCCATAAATCGGGAATCGGTATCACCATGCGATTATTAATATAGTGATGGGTCATATATGCATGAGCTTTACCACCCGTCAGCACCCCACGAGTACTATCGGGGTTTTCCTGATTCCTCCAATATCTCAAAGCAGCAGGTAGCTCGAAGTTGTCTTGATTATTTTGTGAGGTTCCTGCTTCTCCGTATCCACCGGGAGCGATGATGATTATGGGAGAAGAAGAGGAGGGAGAGGGGGAAGAGGGGGTAGAGGGGGTAGAAAAATTGCTTTCTACTTTTTCTTCTAATAATTTCCAAGCGGGGATGGTTTGATATATTTGTTTGGGAGGAATGGAAAAATCGATGATGGGATGCAGCCACATTTGACTTAGATAATAGCTAAATGCTGTCAGGGGTTGCAAGCTTGTCCGGTCTGATTTCAGAATGGTGTTGATATTAACATCATTGTTGATGTATGTATTTATCTGATTCCAAAAGTTTTGTTTGTTCTCTAATTTTGGTTTTGGTGATTTGGGTAGTTGCTGTAATTGTTGAGAAAGAGCTAAAAGAGCAGCGAAGGGTCTGGGTTTGGGATTATCATTTGAACTGGGTAATAATTGCATGTACCAGGGTAAAACCTCAATCTCTCCGAACAGACTTGAGTTTTCGCTAGCAATTTGAGGATTTACAGTTAACCAATTTCCGTTATTATCGCGGGTTGTTGCGAATACGAAGCTTGTGGATGGGGACGAGGTTAATCCGGATTTGATGGAGTTTGATAAAAGAGAATCATTTTTATTTGGTCTATCAAGTAAGTAGTCAATTCCCACAATCGGCGCTTGTAATTCCACTAGTTTATCAACAATCCGCGCCATATATTCGCGGTTGATTGGTCGGGGGTTGGAAATTCCAGCTTTATTAATCGATTCGTTATCTATTTCTACGAGTAAGACTGGGGGAGTTGTTTTAGCGTAAGCTTGATTTGTAAGATTACGATATACAGCTTGTGTTAAAACTCTTCTTTCTAATAACCAACTTTGTACGGGAAGCTGTAAACTAATTAATCCTAAAAAGGAAATTACTGCAATTTCTAAAGCAGTTGGTTTGATATTTTTGAGATTTTTTTTAAATCCAGAAGGTTCGATACGGAAAAGAGGTGCTGCTGGATGACAAAATAATGAAGGAATCAGATAAGAGCTGGGATAATTATAATTTTTTTGTTTTAAATAATCGCTAGCTGCAAGTAAAGATTGGTGAACGTCTTTATATTCGGACAAAGCTTGAGAAAACTGGATAAAAAATTCCACAGCAACTTGATTGTGAATTGGTTCTCGCATAATTGCAACTTGAGAGAATCCTAAATCAATCAGTTTATTAGCAATACTCAAACCGCTACAGGAATTAAAAATTGCTACCTGCAAACCATTATCTTTCGCAATAGTTAAAGCTGCTTGTATTTCATTTAGATATAAAGCTGTATTTGGAGCAATAATAATTTCTCCACCAGTCAAATTAGTTTCATTACTATGTCCCGCAAAAAATAAAATATCCCAGCCAATATTATCAGATAAATTATCTACAATATCTTGTTTTAATTGATTAATATCCTTTCCAGGCTCCCAACCAATAAACTTGACATCAACAACCTTTTTTAAAGAATCCAAAGCCTTTTTTTCAGCAGCAAATCCCAAACCAGTATCATCACCCAAAATTGCTAAAATTCTCGCTTTCCGATGATGAATAGGAATTTTATTTTTATTTGGCTTATTAATATTAATTGGTTTACGGACAATCCTAATATCAGAATTACCAGCAAATTCACTGCCAATATCCCAAGCTTCCCAAGGTAAACGTTCTAATTCTAGAGAATTGCAGGTTAAAAAAAGATTGATTTGGTAATTGAGAATTGGCAGATGGTCATTGATAATTGATGATTGAGAATTGATAATTGTAGAACGGATTTGATATAGTTCAGCACTGCGTAACCAATTATTAAATTCAAATAAAAACTTTGTTTCAGCTTCCACTAATTTAGCACGCCAATCAATCGGGGGTGGTGCAATAGTTCCAATATCGGCTACTTTTCCTCTGAACGAACTTTTATAAAATTTAAGATAGCATTGCTGCCATTCCTGATAAAAGTTATGAATAGTTTGGAGATAAGTTAAGCTAGCATTAAGCTGTTGACCTTCACCCCAAGTAAGTTCAAATAAACAAGTTTTTTCGATTAATTGAATTTTGAGATTGAAATTGGTCATTGGGTAATTGGTAATTGGTAATTGTTTAATTTTGACGCAATACCCTAGAAGGGTATCGCTACATTTACGAAGCCTACCTGCGTAGGCTAATATTTCTAGAGCCTACGCAGGTAGGCTTTGTTATTGTAGCCCCAGACTTGTAGCCTGAGGGCGGTATTAGGTTTTATTCTATTCTTCATAAATATTTATAAACCATTCCCAATCAACACAAAAGGTGCCCAATAATAAGGATGAGCAAGATTCTTAGATATGGGTTTTTTCTCAGGTGATGGCTGTATTTCCTCTGGAACTATTCCCCCCGCTCTTTTAATATCATCAATAGTTACATCTTTGTTTTTTAGGTACTGCAACTGAGCCAATCGCATGGCTTCAGCTTTAGTAATTTTATGTTTATTCTTAGCCAGATTTTGGTAAAAATTTTGCATTAAATCGCTAGTACTATTATCAGCAACTTGCCATAATGAAGCAATCACTGATTTTGTACCTTGCTCGACAAAAGAATAAGCAAGACTGGCTATTTCTACACCATCTTGTCGCGGTCCTGCTAAAGCTGTTTGACAAGCGGAAAGTACTACTAAATGGGTATTAGCTAATCCTGCTAAACTTTTTATTTTCGATTTACCCAATCTCTCAGCATTTCCTAATAATAGATATGATGCATTTTCTTTTCCTGGAATAAATTCACCGTGGGTAGCAATATGTAAGATACTATAATCATTATTTGCTTTATTCTGAAATTTGCTTTGCAAAGTTTGATAGCTAAAAGATTTATTTAAATGTTCTTCTCCTGGATATATTCCTGTATCTTTATTATTGGTTTTAACGATTCCATCTATTTCTTTGGGTACGCTGGGTAGTGTTGAGAAACCACCGATTGCATCCGATACTCCCATTGCTAAAACTTTTGTATTTTTAACTTTTTCTGGAAGTCTAGCGGTGGTATTTGTTAATTCTGCTGAAAGTACGTTATAAACCGTGTAATTCTCAATTAAATATCGGTTTCCGTCGTACAATGCACTCATGGGAATATAGCGGGTAACTCTATCGAGTGCAAATACTAAATTTTTGACTTTATTTTGTTGTAATTCTGCTTCTAAAGGTTTAATTAACCAGCCATAAAGCTTTTGACTAACTACCTTTACTTTCTTAATATCTTCAGCACCACAAGTACGTGTTTCACATTCTTCCATTAACTGACGAAATTCTTTGACGGTGTTTCCCAATTCATCCCAGGTAACGGGAACTACGAATCTTTTTGCAGTATCACCAGAATACAATAATAACCAAAGTTTGTTTTCCATTACTAAAGGATAAATCATCACCTTATTTGGTTGTGATTTAACGATTTCTACAGCTTTATTACTACCTGGACTAAAAGTATTGATATCGGTAGCGATTCTGTTTTCGATGCGTTTTTCGATTGTTGCTAAATTTCTATCAAATTCTGTTTGTAAAGCTGCGAGTCTTTTTTTCAATTGATTTAATTCACCACAGTTATTTTTTTCACATTCGCGGATTTGTCTGGATAAATCCACAAGAGATTGATTTCTATCCAAAATTTCTTGTTCAATGTCGTTTAACTGGACTTGATTTTGATTGCGATTATCAACTCCAACAAAATCGCGAATTTCTTGAATCTTTAATAAATCTAATATCTGTCGTGCTTCTTTTTGTCTTCCTTGAGAAATCAGTAACTCTGCTAATTCACGATAAATATCTGCTGTTTTCGTACCTTTAAAATCAACAACCGTATTTAAAAAAGAGGTTTGTAATTCTGGTGGTAAACCTTCTATTCCCCGACGGATTTTCTCGATTCCATTAATTGCTTGTTTGTAATACCCAATAGCAATATTATTTTGATTTAACCTACGGTAAACTCTTCCCAAACCAGCATAAATTCCCCAATTACTACCAGTTACTTGTTCGGGGGTTTGAATTGTAAATGCTTGTTGATATGCTTTGATTGCTTGTTGATTTCGACCAAAATTATAATGTAAATCTCCCAACCTATTAAAAGCATTTTTTTCAAAAACCGGATTTTCAACTTTCCGAGCAAATTTTAAAAAGCTTTGGGCTGAATTAATAGCATTAACATCATTACCCAACTCACCATAACCACTACTTAACATCCGATGAGCGAAAGCTTGTAATCGTGGAACCTTTACTTCCTGAAAAATACGATTAGCTTGTTGTGATAGCTCAACAGTTTTCTGTGGTTTACCTTCAGCGAAATAGTTACCAGCAAGAGCTAATAAAGCTATACCTTCACTACGACGGTTTTTCAACTTTTGCGCTGTTGTCAAAGCTTGCTGATATAAATCGCGGCTTTTTTGATAATCTCCCAAACGACTATAAATATCACCCAAACCAAACTGAGGAGAAATTAACAGAATTGGACTTTTTAACTTTTGAGCAATATTCAAACTTTCCTGGGTTAACTCTAAAGCTTTTTGATAATCATTCTGCGAAGCATAATAATATCCAAGACTATTTAAAGCATTTAACCTCAAACGAGGACTTTTTAACTCTTGGCTTATCAACCATGCTTTTTCAATAAAATCCTTAGCAGTAGAATATTCACCAATCACTCGATAACTACTACCCAAACTAATTAACAACCTTGCTTCATCATCGCGTTTTTTAATTCTCCGTGCTAATTCCAAACTAGGTTGAGCTACAGAAATAACCTTTCGATAATCTCCTAATGCTTG
>CAKZYM010000781.1 GCA_937884685.1 uncultured Calothrix sp. | reverse complement strand
CTCCCTCTCACCCTCCCTCACTCCTCTTCCCCCTCTCCTCATTCCTCCTAATACTTAATAGCTTCTTCATCGTTCAAAAAATCCCACGGTTGCTGGGAATCCTTGACTTCTTGCATAGCCTTTATCATTTGAAAATCACAACGTAAGGTGTGAACTATCTCCCAGGTTTTTTCTAATTCATCTTCGCTTAATTGCTCGATTAATCGATGAATTTTTTTTCGCAGATTTTCCATTGGGCTTGTAGACGGATGAGGGATTAGCCAGAAAGGTAATTATGAAGAAAAAATTAATTTTCCGATTCCTTGTTCATTTAGTTTTCCCATTAAGAAGACTATAGTTAACAGTTATACCGTCATTTTTGATGTATACGGGTAATATATTGATGAATTTGTTAATTCAAGGTCTTAGATTTGGGCTGTTTGATTTTCGTTTGACCTTTGTGGATATTTTGGACCAATTTATTGCCTCGGAAACAGAAATGATATGGTTTTTCGTCACCACTGTAATTAAGGCTGCGGATATTTTATTTCGATGAAATTGGCGTAAATTTTTTGACCGATTGCAAGAAAATATAACTCGAATTTGAATAATGCCGCCACTAAAGGAATTGAAAGCCTATTGATTCCTTAAAATTTGTCGTGTTTGTCTTCGATGTTAAATAACTTGTACCAAACATATACCTTAAGGTAGTATCCCTGAATAACAAAGTGTAGTGAAAAAATAGTTAATGGAGAATTTTCTTAAATGCGGAAGTCATTTTCAAAGCGTCAATGGTTACTAACTCTATTATTATGTTTGATTCCTACCGTAGCTTTAGCTGCTGATGAAGCTGCTGGTGAACCTTTTTTACAATCCCTGGATGCTGCTTTTGGTCAAGTAGTAAAGGTAATATTTGATGTTCTGTTTTTCAGCGTTGGTGGTTTTCCCCTCATAGTTATATGGTTAATTGCTGGAGCAATTTTCTTTACCGTTCGCATGGGGTTCGTCAATTTCCGCATGTTCGGACATGCAATTGATATCGTTCGCGGAAAACACGATGACCCCAATGCACCAGGGGAAGTTTCTCATTTCGAGGCTTTGGCTACTGCTTTGTCGGCTACTGTAGGACTTGGTAACATTGCTGGGGTTGCGCTTGCGATTAGCGTTGGTGGTCCCGGTGCTACTTTGTGGATGACTCTTGGTGGTTTGCTGGGTATGTCCAGTAAGTTTGTTGAATCTACCCTCGGTCAAAAATATCGCATCATCAAGCGCGACGGTAAAGTTGCTGGTGGACCGATGTATTATCTTTCCAGAGGATTAGCAGAAATTGGTCTAGCACCATTGGGAAATGCTTTAGCAATTCTATTTTCTATTTGTTGCATCTTCGCTGCTTTTGGTGCTGCAAATATGTTTCAAGTTAACCAGTCCTATGGTGCGGTTAAGGAAATTCTTCCTATATACCCTTGGGTTTACGGTTTATCTCTGGCTATTTTGTTTTTTTTAGTAATGATTGGTGGTATCCACCGTATCGGTCAAGTTGCAGGAACTATAGTACCAGTAATGTGCGTACTTTATGTAATTGCTGCATTGTGGATTTTATTGATTAACTTTACTGCTATTCCCGGTGCTATTGCTACCATCTTCCAACAAGCTTTTTCTCCTGAAGCTGTGGAAGGAGGAGTGATTGGTGTAATTGTTCAAGGTCTTCGACGCTCTACCTTTTCTAATGAAGCTGGAGTTGGTTCTGCTGCTATTGCTCACTCAGCAGCTAAAACCGATAGACCAATTAAGGAAGGTTTGGTAGCGCTTTTAGAACCATTCATCGATACAGTAGTTATCTGTAATATGACTGCTTTGGTAATCGTAATTACCGGAGTTTGGAACAATCCCGAATTTGAAGCAATTAGAGAAGCTGGAGCAGGTGCTGCTTTGACTTCTAAGGCTTTCGGTTCGCAAATATCTTGGTTTCCAGTATTACTTTCAATCTCCGTATTTTTATTTGCTTTCTCTACAATGATTTCCTGGAGCTATTACGCAGAGCGTGCTTGGGAATATCTCTTCAGCGAGCGTAGTTTGATTGTATACAGAATACTATTTGTGATTGCTGTATTTATTGGTGCAATTGCAAAACCTACTTCAGTACTCGATTTCGGAGACGCTACATTCTTTGCAATGGCTGTATTTAATTTATTAGGAATGTATTTCCTTGCCAATAGAGTGGCAGAAGATTTGAAGGATTACCAACAGTACCTCAGACAACCAAAGTTGTAAAACTGCATTATTTATTGTCTTAGAAAAACAATTTGTAGAGACGTAGCAATGCTACGTCTCTTTTTTATGAGTTTACATATACGTAGTGCAAGTATCTTGCTCGCTCATGAACGTTAGCGAGTATCTTGCTCGCACTATTCATCATATTTAAAATCCTCAATGTCTTCTGAAGTCAAAAAATTCCATGTTATCTATTTGTTGCTGTTCTCTTAATTCTGCAATACGAACATCCCTATCTAATACTGTTTCCTGAATAGATGACAACTGTTTTTCTAACTTCTTCAATTTTGCAGTAGATTCGCTGTATCCAATTACAGAAATACCTCCAACACCAAGCATTAAAGCGAATGCTACTCCCATTCCAGGTGAAACAATATCTCTAACCTCACCGTAAAAAAAGCTTTGATTATCTAATTGAATTTCTATTCGTTCGGAACTGTATTGACCTAATAACATGGCAAAGCCAACAAAAATAATACCTGAAATTGCAACGGTTGGTAATACAACTTTCTTAAACATTCTTTGACCTAGATATTAAATCGTTTATTAATAACAACTTAATAAGTTTATGAATATACTTTTATTTAAATTTGATGAAATCCTCACCTGTATATTTATCGCTTTTATAAAATCATCTTTTCTTGACCGTACCAATACCTAACCTTCATCGGTGCTTGATATGACTGCCGTGATAATTTTTAGAAAAACTTATATAAACTTAATAAAGTAATGTAATGATTTATGAATGGATTATCTTTCTGCACCGAGATGAAGAGCTTTTTCGCAGTGATTAAAAATTAATAGTCTATCAAAAGGAAATATTGCGAAAAAATTATTACTTGATATGCAATTAAGGTTTTTCTACCACTCCCTACTCTCCACTCCAACCCCCTCAGCCAATTAATTGTGGTTAAATATTCCGAGATAACTATCAAACAACTTGATATTAGTAGAGAGAATGGGAGTCAGTAGTTATATGTACTTTGTCCCTTGTCTCCTAACTATTTCAGAATCTCCTTCTCATGTAGCTTATATAAATAAAGTGTTTTTGTAGAATTTAGGTTCTCCAATATATCCCGTTATCTTCTTTCATCAACCGACTATCTATCAATGCTTTTCGTAAAGTCTCAAAGTCTGGATAGTAACGTTTTAGTATTTCATCCACAGTATCTACAGGATAATTTACTCCTATTTCAAATTTGTCAATTATCCACTTAAGAATCGTCAAGCGTTTCTTGCTCGCATTGGGAATTTCTCGAAGATATTGCATTGATTCAGAATTTTGAAAATCTCCATCTATATAAGTATTCAACACTTTCATTTCCCAAGTTCTCAGATTCACGTCATCTGCGAAAGAGGTTATTTTTTCTGCATTAAATACTTCTTTGCTCATACTTTGCCAAATCTCCTTATCTAATTGATAAAAATGAGTATTGCCTTCAGGACGCATTCTTACCAATTCAAGCTGCTTTAACTTGGTTAAATGATGCGAAATTGTCGGTTCTTTTAATTCTAATAACACAGCTAATTCTTCTACACTGCACTCTTGAGTCGCCAGAATACCAATTATTTTTAGTCTACTTTCATCTGCTAACGCTTTAAAAAAACGCAACATATTTTGCAATTTTTCATTTTTCATTTTGTGCTATAATTTCGTTAGACACCTATCTAATTAGAGACGAATAAAATTGCTTTGCAGCATTTTTTGTGGCAGCAAAAACAATGTTCTTAGCTTGCTTTTAACACAACTTAATTTTAGATTTTTTTGTGTAAAAAAAAATAATTTTCTCTTATTTTTTTTACATTTGGCTAAATTTGACGATAAAAAGCACTGTATCAAAATATGGATAGAGCGCTAAATATAGTCAAGTAATGAATTCTAATCAGAGCAGTCAAGAGAATTTCTATAGTTGACTAATGGTAATCTCTCTAATCATTATCAAATTAGAAGTTTACCTTTATAGAAGGCTATTTGTGAAAATATCCAGCAAATAATCACCCCATAACCATTAAGAAAACAACTCCAGCAAA
>CAKZYM010000780.1 GCA_937884685.1 uncultured Calothrix sp. | reverse complement strand
TTTTCTATACTCCTAAAAATGTAGAAGTTGTTGAATGGAGAATAGTTGATGAAGTCAAACAAGCTTCCGACCATTTACCCGTGATGGTGAAGTTTCGGTTTAAGGATTAGGGGATTGGGAGATTGGGAATAGGTAATGGGTAATTGGGTAAGAATCAAAATATTATTTACGGTAAGTCTGATATTGAAGCTGTAAAAATAAGATAGTCGCTATCTACTTATACTAAATCCTAAATTACAACATTCTTCAGAATTTAAACCTATTACCAATTCTCAATTTCTCATGCTCAACCTTAACAAGTTATTAGATACAAAAAATTCAAAACTAGCTTGGTTACTACGACTAAAATTATTAGGACTACGAACCGAGTTACAAGAAGCTTTGAAAACCGAAGTTTCCGACCCCGGAAGCAGTGCTTGTCGAGAACTTTTGCAGGAATTAGATGTAATTTTAAATTCTCATAACGGAAGTAATAATACAGAAGAGGATTCCTTATGGTCAGACGTTTTTGAACCAGTTAAAAATCAGTCGTTACCTCAACTTCCTAAAAAAATACAATTAAAACCAATTGCTGAAAACATACTTCAACACAAAGAATTATCGCCATATATTGGTGAATATAATTTTTACAACAATGATGATGCTCAACTATGGAATGAGATGCAGCGACTGATTTTACGGATACCTCAAACACAAGCCAATAAATTGCGATCGCAAATTTCTAGCCAACTAATTACACTCGGTACAACAGAAGATACAGCTTCTCTACAGCAACTTCCATTTCCCACTTCCGAACATATCTACTCTGGTTTAAAAGGTAATATTCAAGCTTCGGGATTATGCTTTTCTAATACAATTGATTTTGACGAACGACTGCAAACCCAAAGAAGCGGTACAGAATTAGATATACTTGCCGGAGTAGTTTCTACTTATCTCAAATTTATCGAAGTAGACCCGCATTTACACCATGCTTTAAGAAGCGTTGATAGATTCGGCGTTCGTTCTCTCAGATTAGCCGACAAGCCTAAGTATATCGCAGCATTAATAGAACGTTTTAACAAAGTCAAAGTAACTTTTAATACTAATAATTTAATAGCTTTGCGAGCCAGACTTGATTTAGACGAAGCCATACATTCATTAACTTATTTACCATGTGTTGACCGATTTTCCTGGTGGGGAAAACTGCAACAAGAAGCACGTCGTACCCTAGATACAGCAGCACAACAAGCGCGACAAGCAGGAATAAATGTCCAGATTCGTCCATTGTGGGGAACCTACGCAGATATTTACCCCTTTTCAAAAGACGATTTACAAATAGAAACCGGAGGTATACCCGGAGAGGTTTCCGCTTGTCTGCGAGTATATGCCAAAATCAACGACGAAGTTCTCCCTGGGAGAGTATTATTTCGTTCATCTTAAATAATTTACAATTCAAGAAAATAGTATAAAACGATGAAAACTATTGTGGAACTGACATCTCTCTTTAACCGTCCAGTTCCACTGTGATTACAGAAATTAACCTTACTCCTTTCCCTCTCTTTTATAAGCAGAGAGGAACGAGGACGGGGTGAATTTCAAGTAACCACTATTTACTATATTCTCATTATTTAAAACTCAGTCAAAAAGCAGCTTTCACCGCATTAGTAAGTATTAATACGGTGAATATTCACAATAGCTTCAAACAATTCTACATAGTTATTGATAGAAGATTTGCTGTCAGTTTAACTACTGACAAGAGAAATCACTTATCACTGATATAGAGAGACAAACCTAATTAACTTATTCATCTGCCAGAGATAAAAACAGGATGCTAAATTTAAAGAAATTATCAATTCTATCTATAGGAACCATTACTGCTCTAATCGGTGGTTTTAGAAACAACTCCGCACAAGCAGTAAGTATGACAAATCAATATACAACAGTTAAGAAAGATGTTGTAGTTGATTTCGATGAAAACGTTGGTGTTGGTAAAAATCCTTTGAAAGGTGGCCCAAAACTTGATACACTTTGGGCTGATTATGGCTTAGAAATGGATTCCAGCGTCAAAGAACTATGGCTTTATGACAGTAGCTGTAGAGCAAAAGCAAAAGGTAAGCCAAAAGGTGTATCAAAGAATGGATTTACTAATATTTGTACTGGTGATGACCCAGATTTAGCAACCGGAAAAGGTAAGTATAAAGCAAAGAATAATCAGTGGATTGAATACGATTCTCCCGAGCAAGGAAATGTATTAATAATCCAAGAAAATAAAGGTAAAGCAGATGATTATGCAAACCGTAAAAATCCCGGTACAATTTCATTTAATTTTACCGATGAAATGGGTGTTGATTTCAACAACATAGGTCTACTAGATTTCGATGACCCCGGTCAACCAATCTTTGATTTCACCTTTGTTGATAACACTACTCAACAATTTAAATTTGGAAAAGACGCTGATGAGAATGACCCAATGGTTACTTTATTAAGTAAAGATTGGAAAGGTAATGCTCTCAAAGGTGATAATTCTTTAAGAGAATACAACTTTGATTTCTCACAAAATATTAAACAGCTTGATATTACTTTACCCGGAAGTGGAGCAGTAACTTATTTAGACTACGAACGCACAATTAAGAGAAAAGTACCGGAACCAACTTCTATTCTAAGCTTACTTTTCGGAACCGCTGCTGTAGCTACTATTAAACGCAAGCGCTCATCTTAGAAAATTTTTAGATAATCGAATTTACTTATAAATTGTTTTTAAATAAAATCGCTTTTTAATCTCTCCATCTGCCCCTCACCAAGGGGCTTTTTCTTTGATAAATTAGTTTGTGCTAACTAATATCACGTAGGAAATATTATGCAGTAGCTTAACTAAGTTTAAACACTTACATACATCCATTTGTCTCAACTTCAATATTAGTAATTCAACGTAGCACCTTTACTTTAACTTTGATTTAAATATCTTCAATATTGAGAGAGTATTTACTTA